>CAIZEE010000057.1 GCA_903931835.1 uncultured Elstera sp. | reverse complement strand
CCACGGCGCTTCGGCCTGCCACCATGTCTTGCCGAAGCCGGCATTGCAGGCGAACTCGAAATCCCGGCGGGCGATCAACCAGGGCTCCTTGCGGCCGTCGAACCGCTTCGCCCCGCCGATCCCGTGGCCGGCAAGGGTCAAATAACCGCGGTCGAGCGCCACCAGAGGCGGTCGATTGCGGCGGGTTTCGGGTTGGGTCCTTTGGGTCGAGCCTGACTGCATATCAACCTCCTCATAATTGTATCGCCGAGCCCGTGTGGCGGCAAGGACGGGGTGGGATGGGTTGTCACCCGCGTCGGCAGATATTCGTCTCTTAAGATGTACGTAAAACGTAATAACGGCAATGAATAAAATTACGATAAGCGAAATTGCGGTCGTCGATGTCGTGGCGATATGCCGGGGAGGTTGGCGTCCGTCGGCCTAGGCCACCACATGAGCCGAGCGCTCAACGTTTCCCGCGTCGAGCCTCCCATCCATCCTCAATATGCGAGGGGCGTTAATACGATTGGATGATCCTGATCGAGCGGCAGATCCTTGTTGCCGAGGGTCCGCTCGACGAACTCGGTATTGATGACGCTGCAACGTTCAAGCAGGGATGGTTTTTCGGCGGGCGGCTCCTTTGGCTGTTCGGCCAAAGACCGGCACGCATCGTCCGTCGACCTAACGCCGGCATCTTCAAGGATTTTACTCAATGATTTTTCATCGAGGCCGGAAAAAATAAGGCCGCGTTCCGTCGCCTTTGCTGAAAATGCTTCATATAAATGGCGGTCATTCATCTTGGCCGCCTCTTTATTGCCGTCCGGGGGCAGGGTACGAACTGAGGCAAGGTCGTAGTTGAGCAAGATCGTATCGTTATGATGTGTTACGGAAAATTGTAAAAACGCGGCGCCCTCTCTGTCTAAAATGATTGCGTAATATTTTTTATCCTTTTCAAATATTCTGATAATCCCCTTTTCTTGATTTACCCAGGTTCCGAGTACGAAACCCCCACTGGCCGGATTTTCCTCATAGAGCGGCCGGTCCCATCCGTGGCAGGCGGTGAGAAACAGCAAGAGAACAGTTGCTGCAATACTGCGACAGATCGAGGTCATATGAGTTCCCCTCTGATGCGCGGTCGATCTTGGCGGTCTAGTTCCGCGCGTCCGGCGCTATTTGATTTCGTAGGTTCCCGTTTCTCTTGTGACGCCCAATTTTGGGATCCGCCCCTTTATCACCAGGGGGGCGTTAATCGAGTAATTGAGCGTTCCGTCCGTCGCATTGAATAGCTTCACGACCGTTGGGGCCGAGCTAATCGTCGCCAATTCTATCCACGCGCGGTTCTTTAGGCTGAAATTTGAGATCGTGATGGTCCCGCCTGATGACGAAATCGTACCGGAAGCCTCCAGCGGGGCCAAGGTTGAGTCAATCTTCGCGCTGAAATGATTGCCGTCTTGCACGGTGACTTCCGTATCGATCGTGCCCACCAGAGCCGTATCGAATTTCAGGGCCTGCGTGTTGCTTTTCCCGGTCACGAGCATGTTCAACGCCGTCGCGACCCGGGACGCGAGCGCGTTTCCCGCTGGGCTTGTCAGCGGTCCGGCGGCGGATGCCTCGGACATGGCGGCATGGGCGTCCTGCCCACTGCTCTCAGGTGCTGCCTGTCCAGCATTTCCACCACCGCCCGAACCGGACGCAAAACGGCCGAGTTCGTCATGATTGGCGTTAAATTTCTGGTGCAGGCTGGAAAGCTGCGGGTGGGTGTTCGTGTTTTTGGCGATCGGCTTCAGTGTCTGGGCGATGGCACTATGCGCCCGGCTATCGAGGGCGTCCTGATCAAATCGATCGATCAGGGTTTGCGCGCCGATGCTGTCGCCTTTGGCGAGGCAGTCAACGATTGCGACCATGGAATGCCAAGGTTTCTTGGCCGCAATCGTTGCCTTGCCGAAGCCGGCGGCAAAGGCGACCTCGAAATCTCGCTGGCCGATCACCCAGGGCTCCTTGCGGCCGTCGAACCGCTTCGCCCCGCCGATCACGTGGCCGGCAAAGGTCAGATAGCCACGGTCGAGCGCCACCAAAGGTGGTCGATTGCGGCGGGTTTCGATGGGGGTCGCCTGGGTCGAGCCTGACTGCATATCAACCTCCTCATAATTGTATCGCCGGCGCCGTCTTGCGGCAAGGACTGGACGCGTGGTTCAGGCCTTCTTCGGCGGCACGACGGCTATCGAGATTGTACGGAAATCGTAATTATTGCAAGGCCAGAAATTACGAAAATTGAATCTCAATGCCGCGCCGGCGATATCAGAGCGCCGTGGTTACGGCGCTGCAGACCGCAACTGGATTGTCCGCAGCACGGCCTTGAAAATTCCGAGATCGCCGGCAAGATGCGCCTGGTCGGTGTAGAGTTTGACGCTGTAATTCACCGGCGTCGCCTGCCCGTGACCAGGGCCATGCCCGGTCCTAGCACCTTGCGTCAGAACGACGATATCGATCCAGCCATCGTCATGATCGACCCGGTAGGATGTGCTCCTGAAATCGGCGACCCGAAGACCGTCGGGTGCTGTCAGGCACGACCCCGCCAGATCGCATTCCGATTTCAGGAAATCCTGCAGCGTCGCGTTGTCATGCCTCGTCCAAGCGAAGATCGAGATATTGCGGCTGGTCTTGTCGCTGCAACTCTCCGCGTCTCTGGGGTCCAGCGGCACGATCGGGCCGTGATCGTCGGCATCGTCTGCCGTGTCGCACGGGGCAAGACCATTGGGCAGCTCTAGCGTGAAGCCAAACGCGGGATTGACATAGGCTGTGGCTTTGGCGGCGGAGGTATAGATCACGAACAGCATCGCCGCGACTAAGGCGACAGCGCGTTCGGACAGGGATCGGCGGGTTAGCCGGTTGTCCAAAATGGCAGGTGGTTCGATGCGGCAGTGGAGCATAGGGGAAGAATAACGCTGATCGCCTGCCAGGCGGCATTGAGTGTCAGGACGGGCGCTTCAAAATCCGTGATTGGCTCCCTCGCCTCAGGATCGGCGTTGCCGATTAGCTCAGCCAACATACGCAACTCGTCTTGAAGTCGATAGACCGAGCCGAATTGCTCGGCGCGTCCCTCCCAGTCTGGTTCCTCGATGACCGTGTTACGATGGAAGGGCAGCCAGAACTTGGGTGAGATAACGAGTTGGGGGAATTGGCCTGAGAGGCCTCGGGACTCTGCCGCGCCGAAGACGCGGATAAAGTCTTCGTAGGACGGTTTTGGCACGCCGACGAGCTTACGAACTGCTTCCGGTCCATTTCCATCGACAAAGGCAGCGACATAACGGAGGGCAACGTCGCCATCCGTTCCTATATCGTCGCTCGCCATGAATTCGCTCGCCTCGTCCCAGGACAGCAGTTCGCCGAGGAGGCTTTGATATTTGGCGGCTAGGCGATCTCGCCAGGCGATGACGTCGACTATATCTGGTGAGCGAAGTTGAAGCGGCCACCGACCATATTGAGCGCCAGGAATTCCAGGGAATGGCCAGTCCGGCGGTGGTTCGGAGGAGAAAGACTCATCGTCTTTGACGGCGTATCGGATGTGATGCAGCGCCGACGCCTGGTATCCGACCCCCATTCGACGCTCCTCTTTTGAGGTTGATCTTCTCTTATTTTAGCTCGTCGGGAAAAATATCCGGGAACTTCTTATATAAATCGTTGGCAATATCGATGAGTTCTCCGGCCGATCTGGCCATAGCATATTTGTATTTCTTATAGTCTTCCTCGGATAAATACGGTTTCATATAACGCTGCGCACAATCAAGACTGTAACGGACGCCAAGGAGTAGCGCATCTAGTTTAAGAGCCGCGTCTCTATTCATTTTTTGACTCCATTAATGGCAAGATAAGCAGTTGGGATAGCCGCCACTATAGTAATAGTCACGCCCGCGCTACTGCATCCATAAACCGCCCGAGCTTGCCTGCATCAAGCGTCCCATCCGTCCGCACGCCCGAGCACAGATCGACCCCATAGGGCCGCACCAGCCGGATCGCGTCGGCGATGTTTTCGGGCTTCAGACCGCCGGCGAGAAACACGGGGATCGGGCTCGCGGCAACAAATTGACGGCTGATCTCCCAGTCATGCGTCTGCCCGGTCCCGCCCAGCGTCTGTGCTGCCGCATTCGGCCGCCCCGAATCGAGCAGGAACGCATGCAGATGCGGCGCGTAAAGCGGGATGAGCGACAGTACGTCGGCACCCTCTACATGGATGACCTGGACGCGCCGGATGGCGGGCAGCATCTTCGCCAGCTTCGCATGCTCGGCCGGGTCGATATGCTTGACGATCTGCACCGTCGAAGCGCCCGATCGCACGACATGCTCGGCGATCGCGTCGGCGGTTTCAGCGGCAGTGAGCAGGAATGACGCGACCGGGGGCGGGACGCTGAGCGCGATCCGGCGGATCTGCGCGTCGTCGATAATGCCGGGACCGGATGGCATCTGGCTGACCAGGCCGATCGCGTCAGCACCATGGCTTATCGCAAGCTCGGCCTCTTCGACCGACATGATGCAGCAGATTTTAACGCGCGTACGCACGTGCAGGCGGCTACTTACCGTCCACCGGCGGCGCTTCGGCGGGCGACGTGGTGGTCAGCGCCACCGTTTCTGGCGCCACCCAATGCTCCAGCATGAAATCGACATCGCCCTCGACATGGTGGAAGCGGGCGAGTTCCGCCCCTTCCAATTGCCGGCCGGTCGGCAGCTTGACCGACAGCGGATTGATCTGCTTGTCGTTGACCAGCACCTCGAAATGCAGATGCGGCCCGGTCGACAAGCCGGTCGAGCCCGAATAGGCGATGATCTCGCCCTGATGCACCACGCTGCCGTGATGCAGGCCATGGGCGAAGGCGCTTAAATGCGCGTAAGCGGTACCGTATTGCGTGTTGTGGTGTAGGCGGATGTAGTTGCCATAGCCGCCATTGCTGCCGATCTG
>CAIZEE010000056.1 GCA_903931835.1 uncultured Elstera sp. | reverse complement strand
TCGTGGTGGTGGAGAACGTCTACCGTCATATCGAGGAGGGCAAAACACCGGTGCAGGCAGCGCTTATCGGCGCCCGTGAAATCACCGGCCCGGTTATCGCAATGACCATCACGCTGGCCGCTGTCTATGCGCCTATCGGGTTGCTCGGTGGGTTGACCGGCGCCTTGTTCCGCGAGTTCGCCTTCACCCTGGCAGGCGCGGTCATCGTCTCGGGCGTGGTAGCACTGACCCTGTCGCCAATGATGTGTTCGCTGTTGCTGACCAACGACATGAATTCGACCTGGTTCGCCAAGCGGGTTGACCGGACATTCCATGCCGTCACCGGATGGTATGGTCGGCGTCTCGATTCATCGTTGAATTATCGGTCTGTCACTGCCGTCTTCGCCCTGGCCGTACTCGTCAGCGTGCCCTTCTTCTTCCTCAACAGCCGCGCCGAACTGGCGCCGCCGGAAGATCAGGGCATCCTGTTCGGCATCACCAAGGCACCGCAATACGCGAATCTCGACTACATGCAGTCCTACGGACAGCAGATCGGCGCCGCCTACCGCAATTTTCCCGAGACCGAAGCAAGCTTCGTCGTCAGCGGCACGCCTACGCTCAATCAAGGCATCGCCGGCATGCTGCTGAAGCCGTGGGATGAACGCACCAAATCGGAAAAACAGCTCCAGCCCCTGGTGCAGGCTTCAGCCGGCAACAATAACGGGCTGAGTGTCTTCGTGACCGAGCTGCCTGCCCTACCGGGATCGACCGGTGGCCTGCCCGTGCAGATGGTCATTTCGTCACCCAACGGGACGGAAGAAATCTTCAAGGTGATGGAGAAAATCCGCGCCGCAGCGCTGAAAAGCGGCCTGTTCATCGTCTCAACCAGCGACCTCGACTACAACAACCCAGCCGTTAAGCTTCATATCGACCGAGCCAAGGCCAACGACCTCGGCATCACCATGCAGTCGATCGGCACTACCCTGGCATTGCTCGTCGGTGAGAACTACGTCAACCGTTTCGATCTAAACGGCCGCGCCTATGAGGTCATCCCGGAAGTTGCCCGTACCGACCGGCTGACGCCCCAAACCCTTGGACAGTTCTATCTGGCGACGGCAAGTGGCGATCAGGTACCGTTGTCGACGGTCGTGTCGATCTCGATGGAAACCCAGCCGAACGCGCTGACGCAGTTCAACCAATTGAACTCAGCCACGTTCCAGGCCGTTCCCCTACCCAACGTCACGCAAGGCCAGGCAGTTGCGTTTCTGGAGCAGCAGGCGAAACTGCTGCTGCCAGACGATTTCAGCCATAATTGGCTGTCGGATTCCAGGCAATACGTGACCGAGGGCAATCAGCTAACGATCACCTTTGGCTTCGCGCTGATCATCATCTTCCTGGTCCTGGCAGCACAGTTCGAAAGCCTGCGGGATCCGCTTGTTATCCTGATCAGTGTACCGATGGCGATTGCGGGTGCCTTGATCCCGCTGTTCTTCTGGGTCGTGAGCCTGAACATCTATAGCCAGATTGGGCTGGTGACGCTGATCGGCCTGATCAGCAAGCATGGCATTCTGATGGTGAGCTTCGCCAACGACCTGCAGATCAGTGAGCGGCTCGACCGTCGGCGGGCGATCGAGAAGGCGGCGCGCGTGCGCCTGCGCCCGATCCTGATGACCACGGCTGCTATGGTGGTGGGATTGTTCCCGCTGCTGATCGCGACCGGTGCCGGTGCTGCCAGCCGGTTCAGCATCGGCCTGGTGATCGTGGTCGGCATGTCGATTGGGACGCTGTTCACGTTGTTCGTGCTGCCGATGGTCTACACCGTGCTGGCACAGGACCATCTGAAAGCGGCCGGATCGCAGCGCAATCGTGAGATTGCCGAGGTCGACGGACTGCCTCACGCGGCGGCGGAGTAACGCTCCGCCGTCCCCGCCCTACCCCATCGCACCGATCAGATAGCTGATGCTGGTGCCGATGCGGCGGGTCAGATCGTAAAGACCGAATAACGGGTTGAAGAGGTTGTCATGTTCGTACTCGTACGACATGGCAGCCTCCGCCCGATAGGTTGCCGGCTCACCGAAATCGCCGCGCACGCCGGCCTGCTGCTCCTGCCTGGGAAAAATCGCGGCAAGCTTGTCGGTCACAGTGACGACATCGAGCTGCAGGATGCGCTGGATCATCGCTTCCCGGCTGGTGCCATGAACTGGACTGAAATCCGGGATCGTTGTCGCCAGCAAGCACAGCCGGTGGATGATCGCGATGCGGATGCCATGCAGCAGGATCAGCCGATCCCGCCGCTGGGATGCCGCCGGCGGTAGCAACTCCAAAAGCCGCAGGTAATCGGCCTGCAGCCGGCGCAGCACGCGCGCCAGCGAGTCATGCAGATCGATCGACTCGCATTGCGCGGCCAATATTTTCAGCGCCTTGGCGCGGCTTGGGCTGCGCGTACGACCAGAGCGGGTCAGCCACATCCCGGGATCGAGCGTGTCGACATAGGCGCGCAAAACGTCGAGATCGCTGTCATTGACCGCCTCCTCCACCATTTGCAGCGCGCGGCGGAAACGCGGTGAGTGGGTGCGCAGCGTGGCGAAGAACTCTGGGTCCTTTTCAGCCGCGCGTCCCAGCCCATAGACCGTATTCGCAAGCATGCCAATCTGCTGCAACACCGCGTTATTCGGAATGGCGCGGAGCTGCGAGGGGTGGCCCAGGCGAAGCGTTTGTCCCCATCCTTCGGTCTGACGTTTGGCCGGCCTGGAACCGGTGCGATAGAGCAGATTGGTGCCGATAAAGCCCAGTAAGGCCGCGTAGTCCGGGTCTTCGACCAATGCGCCGAATTCCTGCTGGACGGTCGCAAAAAACTCCGCCGCATAGTCAGTGGCGCCATAGATCGGATCGTTGACCGCGTCCTCGTTGGACGCCAGTACGAATTCTAGGATGTTGCGCACGCTGGCTAGGGCGGCTGTATGGCTGAGGAATGGCAGATAACCGTCGCCACCCTGAAAGCTTACCTCCTCCTTCACACGGATACCGGCGCGCGCGATCTCGGCGCGGCTATAGGGTGGCGCCACATAGGCCAACCGGTCCGCCAGGCTGATCGGATGGCCGCCGCGACCGATCGATTCGCCATGGGTGTTGAACAGCACCAACTGCAGATCGCCAAGACCAGCTTTCAACAGGGATTGCGCGAGGCTGAGACGCAGGCGCTCAATGCGAAAGGTCGCCGCCATCTGGCCCATGAAACGGCCGGAATCGGAGAACCCGAACTGGATCGCCATGCGCCGACGCGTCCGCAGATACTCGACGTAATGGGGGCTACGCAATGCCTCCGCGATCACCTGGGCACCACGGTCGAACGCCTCTGCCGTTTCGAATAGCGGCGAAATGTCAATGCGATCGGCGATGCCGAACAGCTTCGCATAATAGAGGGCGGTCAGCAGCGTGAACCCGGTTTCAGTCTCCGCGATCAGGAAGCGAACGGGCATCTCGCCATCGATTAGTTTCAGGATCTGCGCCACCGTCATCACGAGCTTCCGCGCCGTCGAGCTTTCCGTCATGAGCGACGCGAAATTGATCGAAACAGGCGTAACACGGCCCAGTAAATCGTTGATTGCATTGAAATACGAACGCCGGTTAGCCGGATCGCTGGGCGAGGTCGTCAGGCCGATCTGCTTGCGGATGGCGGTGTGAAGCTGCGTCGAATTCAGCCGGACATGGGTATGGCCCAACGCCAGCCCATGCGTCACCAGGCTGGCGCGCATGACCAGCAAATCCTCGGCCAGCACTTCATTGGGTTTCAGCGCCAGCGCCTCATTGATCAGCGCGCGAAGGCCGGTCGTCGTAACGAGCGCGGCATCCCGCCCCGCGATCACCAGCCGGGCGAATTTAGCAGTCTCCGCTGGATCGGCATCGGCCAGCTCCAGCGCCTCCAACTGCTCCTCGACGGTCAAAATGGCGAGGTCCAGCATGCCGGCTAGCCGCTGCATGATCGGCATCAGCGTGCTGTCTGCGGCGATGATCATCAGTGCTGCCTGATCGCGGTAGCGCTGCAACAGGCTGTGTTTGACCTGCAGTCGCTTGCCAAAGGTTTGCAACCAGGTGATGTCGGTCCGTCCGTCCTGATCGTAACCGACCCAGGAGGCCAGCGTGACCATGCGGGGCGTCAGCTCGGTCCAGTTGTCCGGGAAGCGTTCGCGCGTAACCCGCAGCACCGTGCGATGCACGCGCTCCAGCGCATCATGGGCATTCTTCAGGGCCTCGACCGACCATTCATATTCGAGTGAGAGCGTCAGCTCCGCTGGCGGGCGGTGCTCGACATGAGCGGCACTGTCGAGAATTTCCTGCCGCCCCGCTTCGTCCAACGGTCGGTCATGCTGGGTGTAACCGGTCGCAAGATCGACCAGGTTGCGCGATTGCTCAAGCGTCATGGCGAAGGTCGGGTGCGCCGTGAGCACGATGCCGAAATGCACCCGTTCGACCATCACCCGAAAGGCGGCGAAATCGCCGCCGGGCTTTATGCCGTTGATCAGCGCCTCGACTGCGCCGTCATTCGCATCCGGGCTGGTTTCCCCAAGATAGGAGCCGAGCCTGGCCGCCCGATCCTCAAACGCCTCCATACTGAGGTGCTGAACCAATTGCTCCAGCGCTGAATAGCTCACTTCGCCCCGGTCAATGCGGCGCGTGAGATCAAGGGCGAACAGCATGATCGGATTGCTGAACACATCGTCGCCGGCGCGCTGGCGCAGCCGCGTCATCGTATCCTGCAGCACCTCTTCAAGGGCGGCGGGATTGGACTCCTCCGGCTTGAACCGGGCAGCTCCCTGCGGCAACAGCAACGAACGATCAGACATTTATTTCAGTCCCTGCAACCGATTGGCGGCACATAGCGTAGCAATTTCGAAAGGCTACGGGCCAAATTTTTGCTGTTTCAGGCTGCGGCTGAAGACCACCCGCCCGCCTACCCGGCGGCCGTGTCAGGCCCCTACCCGCCTACCCGTTTCCTCTTCGGCCGGCAGCGGTTCGACGTCTACTGCGACGCGCAGACGCTGCTCTCCCCCGCCCAGCAGGACTCCGGACACTGGGCTGACATCGATATAGTCACGGCCCCACGCCACCGTGATGAAGTCGATCGACCCAGCAATGCCATTGGTCGGATCGACATCAAGCCAATCATCCCCGCCACACCACACTCCGACCCAGGCATGGGTGGCATCGGCGCCGACCAGCCGTGGCGAACCTGGCGGCGGCACCGTTCTGATATAGCCGCTGACGTAGCGCGCTGGCAGGCCCAACGCCCGCAGGCAGCCGATCTGGAGATCGGAGAAATCCTGGCAGACCCCCCGTCGCGTCTTCAGCCCCTCGGTC
>CAIZEE010000055.1 GCA_903931835.1 uncultured Elstera sp. | reverse complement strand
GGTGAGGCGCCGCTCGATCCGGCCGTTCTGTTCGGGCGGCCGGTCGATGCGGTCTGGCTTGAGATTGGCTTTGGCGGCGGCGAACATCTGGCAGATCAGGCGGAAGCCAATCCGGCGATCGGCCTGATCGGCTGCGAACCCTTCCTCGACGGCGTGGTCTCGGCGCTCGGCCATATCGAGCGGCGTGGCATCGGCAATATTCGGATATTGCCCGATGACGCGCGGACCCTGCTCGACCGTTTGCCGGCAGCCTCGCTTGATCGCGCGTTTGTGCTGTTCCCCGATCCCTGGCCAAAGCGCCGGCACCAACGCCGCCGTATCGTCAACCGCGCCAATCTCGATCGTCTGGCGGCGGCGATGCGTCCGGGCGCCGAACTGCGCCTTGCCACCGATGTGCCGGATTACCTCGACTGGATGCTGTTCGAAACGCTGCCCCATCCCGATTTCGAATGGCTTGCCCGCCGCCCGCAGGATTGGCGCGAGCGCACCCAAGACTGGCCGGCAACGCGCTATGAGCAGAAGGCGCGCAAGCGCGGCATTATCCCCTATTTTCTGCGGTTCAGAAGGCGCTAACCGGTTTTCTCGATGCGAGACGCGCGGTAACGTGATCTAGTTCGTCTGCATTGCCCCGCGACCCTTTGTGAAGTGCCACTGGTTGGAACCGCTTTCAGCAAAGAGCGAATTTGTTCAGCGACACGCCTTGCCGGTGCGTTTATGGCATTGGGTGAACGCTCTTGCCGTCCTGGGCCTGCTGCTGTCCGGCTTTCTCATCCTCAATGTGCATCCCCGGCTTTATTGGGGAAACGATGGTCACAACGGGATGCCGGCGCTGGCCCAATTGACCGTCGATGATGCGGCGCCGGATGCACCAAAATCCTTACTCGCGATCGGTTCTCACACGCTTGATGTCAGCGGTTGGATGGGCTCGGTGCTCGATTTCGATGGCGCGCGTTATGTGCAGTTTTGGCTGCCGCCGGAAAGCTGGCATTTCGGCGCCTTCCGCGCCTGGCATTTCGCGCTCGCCTGGGTGTTCCTGGTTGGCTGGCTGCTCTATGCGATTTATCTGGCGTTAAGCCGCCGGCGACAGGCGGGGCTGATGCTGCGCCCGGATGATCTGAGGCTGCGTCGAATCGGCCGCGAGTTCGTCGATCATCTGCTGTTGAAACGCGCCAGAGGACAGGCTGCGACCCGTTACAACAGTTTTCAGAAATTCGCCTATCTGGCAGTGCTGTTCGTCCTGATCCCGGTTCAGGTCGCGACCGGTCTTGCCATGTCGAATTCGATCGATGCGGCATTCCCATGGGTGGTGGAGATTTGGGGCGGTCATCAATCGGCTCGGACGGTCCATTTCCTCTCGGCCTCATTGATTACGGCGTTTCTGCTGATCCACCTGTTTCAGCTTTTCGTCTCCGGGTTCTTCAACCAGATGCGCGGCATGATCACCGGAAGGTTTCGCGTTGACGGGGGCGAGGCATGACGTTCGAACTGCGCCGCCGCCAATTGGTCGCCGGCCTCGCTGTCAGCCTTGCCGGATTTGCCGGGTATCAGGAGTTTCGCGGCAACCGTATCTCCCACGCCTTCATGGATGCCGGCGACGATCTGACCCGTCATGCGCAGCGCTTGTTGATGGGGTCGCATCCCTTGGCGCGGGAATTCACCCTCGCCGATATCTCGGCCGATTTTCCGACCAACGGCACAGTCCTGCCCAAGGGCGACGCCTATCAGCGGATGATGGAGACGGAGTTTGCCGATTGGGCGCTCAGCATCGACGGGCTGGTCGAACGCCCAGTGCAGCTATCGCTCGCGACGTTGCGCGGCCTGCCGTCGCGGACTCAGATCACCCAGCATAATTGCGATGAGGGGTGGAGTGCGATCGGTCAATGGAGGGGCGTGGAGCTTGGCCATCTGCTGACCATGACCGGGTTGAAGCACGATGCCCGTTATGTCGTGTTCCACTGCCTCGACATCCAGGATGACGGGAAGCTCTATTACGAAAGCATCGATCTGTTCGACGCCGTGCATCCGCAGACCATCCTCGCCTATGAGATGAACGGAAAGCCTTTGCCGGTCGGCCATGGCGCCCCGCTGCGCCTCAGGATCGAACTGCAGATCGGCTACAAGAACGCGAAATATGTCGACCGGATCGAGGTGGTCGACAGCCTGAATTCAATCGGTGACGGGCGTGGCGGCTGGTGGGAGGATTTCGACCGCGCCACGTGGTATGCCGGCCAATGAGCGGGAGGGATAGACATGAACAGGCTTAAGGGCAAGCGCGCCTTGATCACCGGCGGCACCAGCGGCATCGGCCTCGAAACCGCGCGTATGTTCATCGCGGAAGGGGCACGGGTCGCGGTCACCGGCAGCAATCCCGCGACGATCAAGGTTGCGCAGCGCGAATTTGGCCATTCCGTGCTGGCG
The DNA here is from genome assembly GCA_903931835.1 of uncultured Elstera sp. Lineage (GTDB taxonomy): Bacteria > Pseudomonadota > Alphaproteobacteria > Elsterales > Elsteraceae > CAIZEE01. The sequence continues at coordinate 1,457 of CAIZEE010000055.1, read as the reverse complement.
ATCCGTGCCGATGCGGGCGATGTCGCAGCACAGCAAGGGATTGTCGACGAGGTCGGTAAGGCGTTCGGCGGGCTCGATGCCGTCTTCCTTAATGCCGGGATCGCCGAATTCCGGCCGCTCGAGCAATGGACGGAGGAGGCCTTCGACCGCTCGATCGCGGTCAATCTGAAGGGGCCGCTGTTTCTCGTGCAGGCGCTGCTGCCGATCCTCGCCAACCCGGCTTCGATCATCCTCAACACCTCGATCAACGCGCGCATCGGCATGCCGAATTCGACTGTCTATGCAGCGACCAAGGCAGGCATGGTCTCGCTCGCCCGCACGTTGTCGGGCGAATTGATCCAGCGCGGCATCCGGGTGAACGCGATCAGCCCGGGCCCCGTCCAGACACCGATGCATGACCATGCCGGTCTGGTCGGCGTGGCGCTTGACGCGCTGGTGGCGCAAATCCCGCTCGGCCGCCGCGGTCAGCCGAACGAGGTAGCCAGCGCCGTCGTGTTCCTCGCATCCGATGAAGGCGCCTTCACCGTTGGCAGCGAGTTCGTCATTGATGGCGGCATGAGCAACCTGTGAGCCGCTCGGGCCGCCTGCCGCCTGCACGAATCCGGTTGCGGCGGGGGCCAAAACCGCTATAGTGCCGATCACTTCATAGGCCTGGGTTAAGCGTCCCCCGGGTCAGGTTACAACGGTGGGCCAGCGGCCCACTTTTTTGTTTGTGGAACGATGAGCGAGCTGGACGATCTGGCCCCGATGGAGGGCGCAAAGGCGATCCTCGACCGGATCGAAGCGATGCTGGCGCCCGCGCTGGAGGCGATGGGCTATGGCGTCGTGCGCATTTCCTATGTGAAGGGTGCGCGCGCGACACTGCAGATCATGGCCGAACGCCTCGATCGTCAGCCGATGGCGGTTGAGGATTGCACCGATATCAGCCATGCGGCGTCGGCCATTCTCGATGTCGAGGACCCGATCCCGAGCGCCTATACGCTGGAGGTGAGTTCGCCCGGCATCGATCGCCCGCTGGTGCGCGTCGCCGATTTTGAGCGTTTTGCCGGTTTTGTCGCCCGCGTGGAAACCTCGCGCCTGATCGATGGCCGCAAGCGTTTCACTGGCAGGCTGATCGGCGTCAATGCCGATGGCGTGGTGCAGTTGAAGGACGAATCGACCGAGTATTTCGTGCCGTTCGAGGCGATCGCCAAGGCAAAGTTGGTGATCACCGACGATCTGCTGAAGAACAGCCCCGACCGGCCAAAGGTTTGAGAATTTAACCACAGGATGGTGGCGATACCCACCGCATCCTGACGAACAGAGCTAAGGGATACCAATGGAAACCAGTGCGCTTCAGCCCCGATTGGAAATGCTTCAGGTGGCCGACACGGTCGCCCGCGAGAAGGGCATCGACCGCGAGGAAGTGTTGCAGGCAATGGAGCAGGCGATCCAGAAGGCCGGCCGCTCCAAATACG
>CAIZEE010000054.1 GCA_903931835.1 uncultured Elstera sp. | reverse complement strand
TGGCGTGGGAAGCCGCTGACGAGGCCAGCGCCACTATGATTGAGGAAGGCCGCCATCCGGCCGATAGCATCGCGTGCGAGCCTGACATCGGCGTCGACAAACAGCAGAATCTGGTTGCGCGCCAGCAGGGCTAGCTGATGGCAAGCGAACTGCTTGCCCGACCAGCCGGAAGGCAACGCCGCGCTCTCATAAAGGCGGACGCGGCCGTCTGAGACGATAATTCCGCGCACAATATCAGGCGTCCGATCGGTCGAGTGATCGTCCAGTACGACAACATCCAGCTCGACATCCGCGTTAGCCAGGATCGCAGCAAGTGCGTCCGCGATATTAGCCTCTTCGTCGCGCGCCGGAACCAGCACAGAAACAGTCGGTCGCGCCGCTGGGTCGGCTGGCGGCGCGTGGCGATAAAGCGGCAGATTGAGTAGCAGTAGAACTGCCGGTAATGCCGACAGGACGATTGCGGCTGTCGACAGAAAAATCATTTGCGCGCGCCATGGGCAGGATCGAAGCGCCGTCCCCGGCTCATCGCCTTCACCCGTCGCCACAGGTCATAGATACCACCGACGCCGGCCGAGCCGCCTATCAGGGGCACGAACCGCGACGGATCGCGCGCCACGGCCGCAGTGGCCAGCTCGTCCATGGCCTGGGTCAGCCGAGCTTCGAGCAGGGTCGTCCAAGCGGGAATGTCGAGTTCTCCCACATCCAGTATCGGTTCGCCGAAATGGATCAGCGCCTCGGGCGTGCTCTGGTCCCAGAACGGGTATTCCAGCGCCATCGGCACCAAAACCGCGCCCTTGATATGCCGGGCCAGATGCGCAACGCCTGGACGGATAGCGATCGGCCGGACCCGCGCATCGACAAAACGCCCCTCCGGCAATATCCATAGAACCGCCTTGCGGTCCTTTAACAGGCCGAGGCTCGTACGAAGAAATTGCGCGGCCCCCCGCTTGCTCGCGAGATCGATGCCGAAGATGCCAAGCTTGCGCAGGAACGGGTATTGGGCAAGCCCGACCTCGTCCATCGGCCCATAGGAGACGCGATCGCCGAGGCGACCGACGATGACGAGCCCGATCACCGCAAGGTCCCACCACGACGGATGATTGGCATAAACGATAACCGGCCGATCGTCTGGCAATGCTGGCAATGGCCCAAGCAACCTCACGGCGTGGAAACGCCGCCGAACGTACCAACGCAGATAGAACGCGAACCAGCGTATAGCCAGAACCGACCGGCCGGCGCGCACCCCGTCGGCGTCGGTTCTAGACATCTCAGGCAGCGCTCTGTCCGCGCCGATCCTGATCAAGCGCATCGGCAGCGATCCAACCCGACATCATCACCATCGGCATACCGGGGCCTGGATGGGCAGCACCCCCGGTGAGATAGAGTCCTTTCACCTCACGGCTGCGATTGCCCGGCTTGAAGGCGCCGAGAAACCGGCCGTGACTCGCCAGCCCATAGATCGCGCCCTTGAGCACGCGGTAGCGGTCATGGATATCCTGCGGCGTGAGATGATGCTCGAACACGATTCGATCTTCCAGATCGGCCATTCCGGCGGTACGCGCCAGCTTCTCCAAGATCACCTTGCGGTACGCAGGGAACATCTCTGTCCAATTATGGTGCGGTCGCAAATAGGGTGTGTGGACGAGGACATAGAGTGCTTCACCACCACCCGGCGCTACGCTCGGATCGGTACCCGAAGGTGCTGCGATATAACAGGTTGGGTCGGGCGCAGGCTCACCCTTATTGTAGATCCAGTCAAACTCCTCCTCAGGGTCTCTCGAGAAGACGAAATCGTGATGCAGGAGATGGTCGTAGCGCTGTTTCAGCCCGAGATAGAGCACCACGCCCGAACAGGCAGGCTCGCGCGTGCGCCGGGCGAAATGTTCGGCCTGATCGCCGCCGATGAGCTCCCCATAAGTGCGTACTGAATCCATGTTGGACACGACTGAGGAAAGCGTGACCGTGTCGCCGTTTTCAAGCTCAACGCCAGCGACCCGGCCGCCCTTCTGCACGATCCGGCTGACCAGACTGCCGTCATGGAATTCCACGCCTAGACGTCTGGCAAGAGCTTCAAGCGCCAGCGGCACAGCGCGCGTGCCACCCTTCGGATACCAGACGCCGCCGTCGGTCTGCATATGGGCGATACTGCACAGGACTGCCGGCGACCCGTAGGGTGAGGAGCCGACATATTGCACGAAATGATCGAGCATCTGGGCAACCCTTGGATCGCCAACGCGTTTGCGGATCTGGCCGGCCACCGTCGAGCCCATACGCAGGCTCATGACGTCCGACAAAGTTGCAAGCGTCATCTGCTTCTTCATGTTGATGGTATCGAACAGATCCTGGACCGGTTTCCAGAAAAAGAACCGCTCGGATACCTGATGAAGCCGTTCGGAGAATTTGATGAAATCGCGATAGCCGGCGGCGACGCTGGGGTTATCGGAATAGGCGTTCAGCGTTTCGACCATCTGATCGACGTCCTCAACGAGGTCGAGAACGGACTGATCGTCGAAGAAACAGCGCCATTGAGGGTCCAAACGGATCAGCTCGAGATGGTCTTCCAGCCTCTCGCCGGCCTCCTCGAAGATCCGGTGCAGCACGCGCGGCACGGTCAGGATGGTCGGCCCCATGTCGAAGCGGAAGCCCTGCTGCTGCAACACCGCAGCCTTGCCACCAAACCAGCTGTTCTTTTCGAAGAGAACGACCTTGTGGCCGCGCGCTGCCAAAGTGCAGGCCGCCGACAGGCCGCCAAGGCCGCTGCCAATCACGCCGATCTTTTCAGTCATATCCAACGCTCCATACTACCTATACAGCCTGCGCGATCGCCGGCGCGCCTCGTCCCATGGCCGAATCTTCGTCCAAGGCCTTATCGAGCCCCAGATCTTCCGCCAGCAGGCGTGACGTGATGCGCGCCGATTCGAAGATCACCGGCAGTCCGCTGCCCGGGTGGGTACCGCCGCCCACCAGATAAACGCCGTCTAAATCCTCGAACCGATTGCGCGGCCGCAAATGCAGCATCTGGTCGAGCGAATGCGTCAGGTTGAAGGTGGCGCCCCGATAGATTTCCAGATCATGTTCCCAGTCGGCCGGGGTCATGATCTTTTCGAAGCGGATGCGACGCCCAATGTCTGTGATGCCGATCCGCTCAAGCCGCTTCAGGATCTGAGCGCGATAGGATGGCGCGACCGCTTCCCAATCGATCGCGCCGCGCTGATGGCCGACGGGGACCAGCACATATAGCGTGCTGCAGCCGTCGGGCGCGAGGGAAGGATCGGTCACGCACGCGTTCTGGACGTAGAACGAGGGATTGTCCGGTGGGGCCAAGCCGGCCTCGATCTCAGCAATATTTCGGCGGTAATCCTGGGCGAGATAGATCGTGTGGTGGGCAAGATCGGGTATCCGCCCCTCGATGCCGAGATACATCATGAACGTCGAACAGGAATAGCGCTTGGACGCTAATTTCTTGTTGGTCCAGCGACGGCGTAGGCGATCTGGCACGAGCTTGCTCATCGACTGTGCGAAGTCGGCGTTCACGACAAGCGCGTCCGCCCGCTCCTCGCCGGCAGCCGTTCGGATACCGACCGCGCGGCGACCGTCAAAGAGGATCTCCTCAACCGGTCGCTCGGTGTGGATCTGCACGCCCATCTCGCGCGCCACCCGGGCCATCGCCTCGATCACGGCCGCGCAGCCCCCTTTGGGATGGAACACACCATATTCGTATTCCATGAAGGACAGGATGGTGAACAAGCTTGGGCAGCGGAACGGCGACATGCCGAGATATTTGCTTTGAAACGAGAAGGCGAGGCGCACCCGTTCGTCCTTAAAATAATGTGCAAGATCGCTATCGACGGTGCGTAGCGGCCGCATCAGCGGAAGCGCCTTCAGCAGGTTGGGACGGAGCCAGTCGCGCAGGCCGTGGAACGGCGCCTCGAGGATCGGCCGGAAGGCCTTGAGCTTGGCCCTGTTGTCGGCCATGAAGCGGGGCAAAGACTTGGCGTCTTCGGGCGCTATGCCGGCGATCTGTGACGCCATGCGGTCGGGATCGGCGGTCGCATCGACCACGCCGCCGCCCTCGAATATGAGCCGATACATGGGATCAAGGCGGATGAGATCGACCTCATGTGCCAAGTCTCTTCCGCAAGCGGCGAAGATGTCGGCCAGCACTCGCGGATAGAGAAAGAAGGTCGGGCCAATATCGAAACGGAAGCCGTCCGCCTCGATCGCTCCCGAGCGTCCGCCGATCTGGTCGCGTCGCTCATAGATACTGACGGACGCCCCCGCTTTGGCGAGGAGCATGGCAGCCGCGAGGCCGCCAGGCCCTGCACCGATGATCTGGATTTTCCTGTTCATGGATTGCTGTGTGTGCCTTGAATCAAATTTCTCGAATTGCTGCAGGACGATATGGCCCGTAAGGTTTCACGCTGCATTGCACTATCAACATGTATCGCTGATCGGCGGCGTCCAGCCGATGACCGCGAAATTGATGAGCGGGCGCTCGAATGCCGGACGTGACGAACAATTCTTCAGGCCATTCTGCAACGGTGGCGGCACAGATTGAGGCGTTGCGCGTCAGGCAAGCCAACTGGGCTGCTATTCCTATCCGAACGCGGCTAAGTATCCTGATGTCGGTCCGTCACGCCCTGGTGCAAAACGTCGACCGGCTGGTCGCCGCAGTCGAACCCAAGCCGGGGCGGTCGGCCGGCGAGACGGTGACGCTCGAACTTCTGCCACTTGCCGATGCGGTGCGCTTCCTGGAACGCAATGCCATCGAGATACTGGCGCCGCGCCGGCTCAAGCGCAGCGATCGGCCAGGCTGGCTGTTCGGCGTCACTGCCGAGATTTGGCGAGAGCCCTGTGGGGTGGTGCTGATCCTTGGCCCCAGCAACTACCCTCTGCTGTTGCCCGGCGTGCAACTGTTCCAGGCGCTCGTCGCCGGCAATGGCGTACTGCTGAAACCGGCACCGGGCACGACCGAGCCGATGCGGATTCTGATCGAGTTGCTCGAAGCGGCGGGCTTGCCGCCGGGTCTCGCCCAACTGCTGGGCGAGGAACCCGAGACTGCGCGGGCGGCTATCGCGGCAGGCGTCGACAAGGTGGTGCTGACCGGCTCGGCATCGACCGGTCGCTCGGTCATGGCCGATCTGGCCCCGATGACGACGCCAGCAATCATGGAACTATCCGGCAATGATGCGGTCTTCGTGCTTCCCGGCGCCGATCTCGATCTGGTCGCGAGGGCGCTCGCCTTCGGCGTTCGGCTGAACGGCGGAGCGACCTGCATCGCGCCCCGGCGCGTGTTCGTGATTGGCCAGGACAGCAAATCGTTGAAGGCGAAACTCGCCCCGCTGCTCACCGATGTCCCCCCGGTCAAGCTTTCGCCCCGTATCCTGGCCCAGGTGACCCGGCTACTTCAGGAAGCGCGCAGCAGCGGTGGCGAATTTTCTGGCGCCCTGCCGGAAGGGACAAGCATGGTACCGGCGCTGGTAGTCAACCCTTCGCCCGATAACGGCGTGATGCGTGAGGATATCTTCGCGCCGGTCATATCTCTGCTAAGCGTGCCCGATGTCACGGCGGCGCTGTCAGTGGCGTCTCTCTGTCCATTTGGACTGGGGGCGTCGATCTTCGGCCCGGAGCGTGAAGCGGATGTGATTGCGCGGAGCGTAGCGGCAGGCTCGGTCTCAATCAACGACCTGATCGCGCCGACCGCCGATCCCAGATTGCCGTTCGGCGGTCGCAAGGCAAGCGGCTATGGTGTGACGCGCGGTGGCGAAGGCCTGTTGGAGATGACGGTCCTAAAGACCGTCTCACGCCGATCAGGCCGCTTCCGGCCGCATTACGATCCAGCCGGACCAGCCCAGGCGGCGCTCGCCCAGGCGTATCTGAAGACTGCCCATGGCAGCACCCTGGCGGAACGCATCGCCGGCATGATCGACCTCATCAAAGCGCTAGTGGCCTATCGGTCGCCATAATTGAGCTGGATGTCCAGGCGGATCGGCTCATTCGACACCGGGACTTCAGCATCGGCGAATTTGGGCGGCCCCATATGGCCGCGTGCGTCCCGGCTGAACCCGATGGCCTCTGTCGGAATGCCCAAGAAGTTCTTGTCGAGCTGACTGTTTCCGTTCTCATCGTGATAAACCTGAACGGCGTAATTGCCGGGTGCGATATCAGCGATCGTCACAACGACGGCTCCGCTCTGAGCCTTGGCGCGGGCATTGTGGCATTCATTGCCGAGGAAATGCTTCTCATCGCATACCGCGACCATGATCTGGCCTTGATCGTTGCGGATTCCTTGAACGGCAATCGTTACCTCAGCCGCATCGGCAATCGATGCAAAGCCGACAAACGCAATCATCGACATCAGAAATTTCATCAGGTCACCTAGTCTTGAACTCCCTCATAGACTTGTGTCGTAATTCCAGAGGTCAAGTCCCGTAGCGTTTTCAAGATCGATGTGTTGAGCATGGACTAGCGACCATGGCGAGTTTGGACTCAACCCGGCGAGAACATCGAAACCGCGACCGTGGCGGCACCTCGAGCGCAGCCCTGACGATCATGTCCGAGGCCATGGAACGACCGAGCAGCGCTCCACGCACAAGAGCACACTCGCGAATGCCGCAAACAACCGCAGGCTCCCCGGATAGCAACACCGTCATCCCTCGCGATGCTGTCACGGATGCCAACGCTCACGCCGTCGCCAATGCACGCAAAGCCACGGCACTTACCATCATGCCAAGCACATAGAGGGGCACACCAAATCCGCTATACCAGATGGCGTCCTTAATCGGGGAGCGAAGGAACCGCCGCATCATCAGGAATTGGCCAGCCAGCAAAAATACGACGATGACGGCCTCAATAAACCGCCCCCAGGACATCAGCAATCCTACGACGACGAATTGCGGCGCGGCCATGATGGCGCATGCGACCTGGGCGGCACGCTCAGGCCCGAGCAGCACCGGCAGCGAATTGATCCCCATCTCCCGATCGCCTTTGATCGCCTTGAAGTCGTTCAACGTCATGATCCCATGGGCGCCGAGGCCATAGAGGCCGGCCAGCGCCAGGACACCAACCGGCGGCAGAGCGCCACCCAGCATGGCTGCAGTTCCCGTCACCCAAGCGAGGCTCTCATAGGAAAACCCGCAGGCCGCATTGCCCGCCCAACCGTTTCGTTTCAACCGGAGCGGTGGCGCGCTATAGGCCCATGCGAGAAACAGGGCGACAACCGTCGCGATCACGACCCAAGTCCCAAGCGTCATTGCTACCAGAAGCGACAGGCCCGACCAAATGCCAGCGACATAGAGCCCCCATTTGCCTGGAACGCGACCGGAGGGAATCGGCCGTTGCGGCTCGTTGATCGCATCGACATGGCGGTCGTACCAATCATTAATCGCCTGGCTCATGGCGCAGACAAGCGGCCCCGCCAGCACCATCCCTACCAGGGCGATGTACCAGTTCGACAAAATCGGAACGCCGGACGCGACCACGCCGCAGGCAAAAGCCCACATTGGCGGAAACCAAGTCACTGGCTTCAGGAGTTCCAAGACAGCGGACGGAGCCGGATAGGAATATGACGCCCCAGGCGATGTTGGTTTGCGCGCTTCAGTCGTCACATCAAATTTCCCATCCATAACACATCTAGGGTCCGGCCTGCCCCCTTGCAGATTATGTTACTGCACGGCAGTCACAGTCGCCAAGGTTGGGGTGGGAGGGCAACGCCCTGTTCCCTGCTCGAGATCGCTCCGTCTGCTGTTAAATCTGGTAATTCTTCCTGACCGCCCGCTTCTGGGCGCTCTAACGGAAGATTAGACACTAGGGGATTCGAGGTGTCGCATGGTTCTATAATTGACGAAACGGAATGGTGGTAATGCGCGAGCCTGCTCGATACCTGACAATGGAGAACGTTCCCGACCTTCAGGCCGATCTGGCCCCGCACCACACATCGCCCAAGATCGTCCTAGCGAGCAAGAGCACGGGTGCGTGTCTCGCGTCCCGCTCCGCTGCCTTAACCCTGCACGTAGACGAAGAAGAAATATGCGTGCGGCATCGTCACCCAGCCAGCGCCGCTCTTAAACACTCAACTGCCAGGCGGATGCATCTCCACCGGTTGGTCTATCTCGTTTTCCGACGGGTGGTATCGTTATGCTGGCAGGAGCCGATGCGATCGAGCATCATGACTGCCGCCGCAGCTGGAATTCTCTTTCTGATCGCAGCCGCCGCCTGTGCTGAGGCCCCTCCGGAGAAGGTTTTATCGAGTCCGGCGCCATGGTCGGGACTCGTCCAACCCCAGTTCGACCATCTGAAGACGCGTGACGGGCTGGCGCATGACTTCACGACTGCGCTCGTCCAGGACGCGGACCAGTTCTTATGGATCGGTACCGAAGCAGGGCTCAACCGGTACGACGGGCACAAGTTCAAAACCTACAAGCATATCCGCAACGCTGCGGGATCACTGCCTGCAAACACGATCACTGTCGTGCACGTCGACACTGAGGGCAGACTTTGGGTCGGCACGGAATCAGACGGACTCGCGCGATACGATGCGAACACGGACCAGTTCATCCCGTACGCTCTCGGTCCATCTGCCGATCGGCCGGCAGCCATCAAATCGCTTGCGAACGACGGACCGGATCGCATCTGGGTAGGCACATGGGACGGACTCGACGAGCTCAATCCCGTCACCGGCTGGGTTACGGTCTACCGGCACGATCCTGCGGACCCTAAAACACTGCCAAATAATCAGATCTGGTCGCTGCTGACCGATCGGTCAGGCACTCTTTGGGTCGGAACGGGAGCCGGGCTGGTTCGGCGCAAATCAGCGGAGACCGGGTTCGAGCGAGTCCCCACCGCCGATCCGCTAGCGGCCGAAATTCTTGCCGAGCCAGCCAACGCGCTCTTCCAGGACAGTGCAGGCCGGATCTGGCTCGGAACCTTCAGTAAGGGCGCAGCTGTCATCGACCCTGTCACGGGCACGGTACGCAGAGCGCCGACACCGCCCACGGAACCAAACATGCCCAATATCGACGCTATCGCAGAGACGGCGCCCGACATAATTTGGCTCGGTTCCTACGGCGCGGGTGTCGAGGAGATCGACATGCGCAATGACCGCACGCGGCGACTAAGGCACGACGCGAGGGCGGCGGAGAGTCTTGGCAATGACTACGTTTCGGCGCTTCTTCGAGATCGCTCCGGCACGATCTGGGCGGCAACGCAGACGGGACTTGACCGGTATGTTCTCGCGACCGGAACGATCGGTACGATCCCGGGCGGCCCGGGCTGGCCGAATGGTATCTCGGAACCCCAGGTCACTTCTCTTGCAGCATCCAACAACGGACTCGTCTGGGTCGGTCTCGAAACGGAAGGCATCGACGTCCTTGATCCGCTAGCGGGGCGGGTAGCCAGTTTGCGGCCGGACCCGCAGAACCCGCTTCACGCGCTCCCCGTCGGCGAAGTGATCGCGCTTGCGATCCGCCAGGATGGCTCGGCATGGATCGGAACGAACCACGGCCTTTACCATGCCGCCAGCAATGGCAAGTCGGTTCAATTCGTTCCGCTGCATCTGCCCAATCCGGCGCCAGAGATCCACACAGCTTATGCTGTCGGCGAAGATGTCTGGATCGATGCAGGCGACCGTGTCGTGCATTATCGCGACGGCGCTGGCATCATCGCGGAATATCTGCCCGGACCCAATGGCTCCGGGTTGACAGACGGCCGCATCGCCGTGATCCATCCCGCGCCGGACGGGGCATTGTGGATCGGCACACAGAACGGCCTCAACCGGCTCGACCCTGCGTCCGGCGTGATCGAGCAGTTCCTCCCCGACCCTCATGATCCGGGTGCGCTGGCGAACGGCGCAGTCTCCGGACTCGCGTTTGACGCCCGCGGCCGCCTATGGGTCGCGCTCACGGGCGGGGGCATCGACGTGTTGGTCAACCGCGAAAAGGCCGGGCGACCCGAATTCCATCATCTCGACGAACGAAACGGGCTGCCCGATGCACCGGCAGACGCGCTCCTGGTCGATCACTCCGGGAGGATATGGGCAAGCACGGATTCCGGACTGGCGGTGATCGATCCTGCAACGTTCGAGGTTCGGCGCATCACCGGCGCCGATGGCGCTCGCATCTCTATCTATTGGCAGCAATCCGCCGTTGTCACACCGCAGAACGACTTGCTGTTCGGTGGTTTTGGCGGGCTGACGCTTGTGCGAGCGGAAGGCTTCTCTGCCGAAGCCCCCCCGCCACCGGTTGTTGTAACCGACGCCACAGTGGGCGATCGTTCGATCCCGATTGGCCGGCTTAACCGGCCCGTGCCCGAGCCGATCGAACTGCACCCGGGCGACCGAGGTTTCACCGTGGATTTTGCGGGTCTCGACTTATCCGGAGTCATTGACGAACAATACGCCTACCGCCTCGACGGCATTGACGAGGGATGGGTACCGGCGCCGCAACGTTCGGCCGTATACGCTAGCCTTCCGCCCGGAACTTATAACCTGAGACTTCGCATGAGCGGACGCGACGGGCGCTGGTACGAGCGAAGCCAGCCGCTTGTCATCCATGTCAGTCCCGCTTGGCATCAGACCATCTGGTTCGAGCTCGCAGCCGTCGCGACGCTAATCGCCGCGATGACTGCCGTCGTTAATCTGCGGACCGCCAGCCTGCGGCGGCGTCGAGCGGTACTCGAGGCGCTTGTGAAATCCCGAACGAAGGAACTCGTCGAGGTAAATCATCAGCTTTCGACCCGGACCGTCGAGCTCGAACGGGCAAATGCACAACTCGAAGCAATGGCGACGACCGACGCCTTGACGGGATTGCTAAACCGGCGCCGCTTCATGGAAATCGCCGCGCAGGAGGTTGAGCGCAGCCGAAGGCTAGATCTGACCTTCTGCATCGCACTTTGCGACTTGGACCACTTCAAACGCGTGAACGACACCAGCGGGCATCTCGCGGGGGACGCCGTCCTCCGGGAGGCGGCCCATCGCCTGCACTCTTCGCGCAGGCAATTCGACACGCTCGCGCGATACGGTGGCGAGGAGTTCATTGTCCTGATGCCAGCAACAGATCTGGCAGAGGCGGCCGTCGCAGCGGAGCGCCTAAGGGCGATCATTGCGACAGCACCGGTCGACATTGGCGACACAACTCTGACCGTGACCATCAGCATCGGAGTGGCTAGCTGGCGCGGCGGCAGCGAGCCGTTCGAAGCGGTGGTCGAACGCGCGGACCGAGCACTTTACGCGGCAAAAGCAGCGGGCCGCGATCGCGTTGGGACGGCGCGCAGCGAAGTGGACTGATCGGCGGGTCGGATTCGATCCGATCGAACCCGCCCCCGTAGAGAGGACGTCCAATAAGATCAATCTTCTGCGCCCAAAGACGATCGCATCACCTCCTGATGAAAACGGAAATCGACGACGAAACGTGATTCGACATTCGTTTTAAGCTGTGATGGGATAACCAGCTCGACCTGATCGATACGGCCCGAACGGATATTAGCTCCGACAATGAGCTTCATTTTCAGCATGCTTTGGTAGGTACGCGATGAGCCTATTGGAAGAGTTGGAGACATATCGGCGCGAAGGCGCTCCAGCATTTGCCCGGTTTGAGGCAAAGTTCATTGCTCCTGAAGTCATCGAGCGTGATGATGTCCCCGAGCGGTTTGCAAAACTCGCAAAAATCATTTCAGGCCAAATCATTCCGCAGCTGGCCTTGCTGCACAGCGAGGGTATTGCTCAGAATTTGCCTGCGGCTGTTGGTCCAACCGACGCTGAAATCCAAGAATTGGCGCATATTGTCGTTGGCCCCGATATCGACGCAGCAGCGGCCTATGTCTCCGTTTTGCGAGATAAGGGACTTGCGATGGAAACTCTCTTTATTCAGCTTCTCGCTCCCTGTGCGCGGCACTTGGGCGAGATGTGGGACAGAGACGAAATCGGGTTCATCGAGGTGACACTCGGCGTGGGTCGCCTGCAGAGCCTCCTGTCGATCTTCAACTGCACATTCGATATCCCGGCCCTCGATCAGAAACGTAAAATCGTCATGTCGATGACGCCCGGCGATCAGCATTTCTTCGGCGGCTCGGTCGTTGAGAAGTTTCTGCGCGCATCCGGTTGGTTTGTGGAGCATATCTTCGAGGCGACTGTGGAGCACCTCGCGGCTACCGTGTCGCGCGATTGGTTCGCAGTCGCGGGCTTTACGCTCGGCTCGGAGGGCAGACTGGATACCCTTAAGGAGACCATCCAGGCGGTCCGATCGAGTTCATCGAACGCCGATATTGGCATCATTGTGGGCGGACCAATGTTCAATGACCGCCCAGAACTCGCCGCATACGTAGGCGCAGATGAAACAGCGATCAACGCGCCGGCCGCTGTGCTGGTGGCACAGAAACTATTCGATTTGGCGGCCCTCAAGGCGTTGGGGAAGCGTTCAGCGATCTGACCATGGCTGGGCGGAATGCCCTGAACAAGGTTCCCTAAACAAAAAGTCGAATCTTCCTGCCAGCGGCCATCGTCCGGGCTGTTAAGGGGCAGTCACCGGCAAGATGATCTCGTTCCGCCGCATGAACCAGAGCGTCCATGGCGGATTATATTGCGCCAGCAAGGCCGGCCCGGTCGCCTTCGGATAGCCATGCCGGGCAGCCAGTTGCCTTAGCTCCTCAGTCTTCTCGGCGTAGTCACCCTGTTGAACCCAACCGGAAAAGCGCAAAACCGCTGCGCGATAGGCTGGCACTGTCGCAAGACGGATGGTCGGGTCATTCGGCTCCGGCAATTTATCGAGCGTATAACCGGCAGGCATTGTGAAGCGGACAACCCAGCCACTCTCGGTCGGCGACTGGCTAACCGGGGCGGTCATCGCGAGTTTCTCACCGACCGGCTCCAGCGAGACCGGGGCGGTCATCGCGATGCTCTTCTTCCCCTTATTACCGCCAAAAATGTATCCAGCCAGAATCTGAAAACCCTTATTCGACGCCTCCCACTGCCCGCCGGGTACGGAAACCTCGGCAATCGTCAATTCCGGGTAGTCGCGGATTTCGAACTTCCCGTCGATGACGATGCTGATATAGGGCGGTTCTTCGACAGCCATCGCTTGCGTCCCTCCAAAGATGATCAGGCCAAGCAAGGCGAACAGGCATTTCGACATATGGTGTTTATCCCGTTGAGGTCCAAGATCGCCGCGCCCCAGATCCCCTGATTGTATTGGCCGACGCGATCAGAACGCGGATCAGATCCGCGACACCGTGAATCGGGACTGGGGTCTTTGCGATGCGGGCGGCTACTCTATTCTAATCCTTCTACAGGGTGTGGTTTAGGATGAAAGACGTTCATATTCGTTTAGCCTACGGCCTTGCATTCGCGGGTGCCTTACCGTTCCTCGGCGCGATAGGTCTGGTCGCGCTCGACTGGCAGGCCGATAGAGCGATAACAGTCGCGCTGACCTATGGCGCCGTCATCATCGCGTTTCTGTCGGGCATCCATTGGGCGGTCTTCCTGTTCCGGCCAGCCGAGTGCCCGCAAAACCTGTTTGTCATCAGCAACGTGACCGCTCTAATCGGCTGGTTTGCCATCGCGCTGCCAGGCGGGCTTTGCTTTCTCGTGCAGAGCGCCTGCTTTCTCTACCTTCTGATGATCGACCGCAATCTGGTGCGGGCGGGTTTGCTGCCCGACTGGTTCTGGACGCTTCGCTGCTGGATCACGAGCGTTGTTGCGGCGAGCTTAATCGTGCTCGCCGCAACAACGACATGACGCCCAGCCCTGACCCATGCGACGACAGCAAGTCCACACCAGCCCTATATGCCGCTACGACCCTCCCTGCCCCTGGGTGCGCTCGCTCCGGCGCAGCAGGAATATCGAGATCACCATAACCAGGATTAAGCCGCCCAAGACGGCAAGTTCGAGCATGGTCGAACTCAGGATCGCTTGCGTCTCTGGCGTCCATTTGCCCGGTTGATTGGCCTGCGAGGATTCGAGCGTGATGACGAGGACACGGCGGATCGAAGCGATCAATCCGACGATCAGGAACGGCTCACAGACCAATGTTCCAGAGCGGAAAGACACCCGAACCGTGTGCAGAATTTCTACCAGCATTAATACGAAGAGCAGGCGGTCAATGGTTATGACGATTGCGTCCGGAGCCCCGTTGACAAGAACGGCGCCCCAAAGAGAGGTCGCCGAACTTACGATGCCGACCAGTGCTGTAAGCGCGATCAGAACGCCCAATATGACATAGGCGACGATCTCGACCTTGAGGAAGACCCGTCCTGAGACTTTGCCGAGCGCGGTCAGGTCATGATCGTGATCACTGGGCCCATCCATAGCGATCCCTCCTAAGGATTTTCCGGTCGGTTTTCATATGTGAACTTGGATAATTTGATGAATCAATCTTAAGTTCTGAACGCGCTCCGGCGAAGGCGGCTTCGTCCTCGTTATCGAGATCAAATATAGTTAGGAAGCGGGGCATCAAGAAGATTGCTAGCTTGTTCCATATCTACAGACGCCCCGACTATCTCTAATGCGCTGACGCCCCGTATCTGTATGCGCCACAATCTCGAAAGGTAGGCGGATGGCGGTGCCACGCGAAATGTCGAAGGATTGATGCCCCCATGACGCTTACAATCATCGTCGCAGCGATCATTACTGCCATCGTGCTCGGCGTTGGCGGCCTGATGACGTCCGTTGGCTCCTGGTATCGTAGCATCAGGAAGCCAAGCTGGAATCCGCCCGACTGGCTGTTCGGCCCGGCCTGGACCGTGATCCTGGGGCTTGCAGCGTGGGCAGGCGTCGACGCCTGGACGGCGGCGCCGGACCCGACAGCGCATCTGCGCATCGGGGTATTCTACGGCGTTAATATCTTGTTTCACATGGCCTGGAGCCCGCTCTTCTTCAATCTGCGTCGACCAGACTGGGCGCTTATCGAGGTGCCGTTCCTGTGGTTCTCGATCCTAGCCCTGATGATCGGCATGGCGCCCTATTCTTCGCTCGCAGTCTGGCTTCTCCTCCCCTATCTGCTCTGGGTCGCTTTCGCCGCCTATCTCAATTTCGTTATTGTCAGGATGAACCCACCCTTCGGGTCAAAGCCACAGTGACAGAACCCTGCCCGGGCCAGCCGGGGAATGGGTCGTCTGGCTCAAAGTGCCGTGCATCAACTGGGCCCGCAAGGCATCGACGTCGCGCCCTTCGGTATCGACGGTGGGATACAGAGGGCGATCTATCGGTGAGCCGCCTCTTTCGTGACGACTAACGGAGAGGGTCGATGCCGCCAGCCTGGATATCGACAAATCAGCGCTCCAT
>CAIZEE010000053.1 GCA_903931835.1 uncultured Elstera sp. | reverse complement strand
GTTCGAGATGGATAATTTCACCGACGCGCTGCTGCGGTCGCTGAAGCGCAACGGAACAGATTATTCGGATATCCTGATCCGAGGTCCCGACACCCAGACCGTTTGCCGGCTCGTGCTCGATCCCTTCTCGGCGACGCTCTATTCTTCGAGTCCGCAGACCTACGCCCGCATTGAGGCCGAGGTCGAGCGGGGCCTTTCGATGGCCGAGGCAATCGAGGCGGTCGCCTATCCGGCAAGCGCCGCGCCCCTGAAGGCGGCGGCACAATGACGGTGCGTCGAAACTACCCCGATTGGGGCGCAATCGCTGCCGGCACCTTGCGTCTGCTTGGCTGGCTTGCCGTCAATGCGCTCGCGGCAGCCGGTATTATCGCGCTAGCCGCCTTCGCGCTGGGGAGCTTTTCGCTGCCTTTGACCATGGCGCAGCTTGCCAACCTGACGGACCGTTATGTGGTCGCGAGCGGGCCTCGCCAAAACCAGTTCAACCACATCGTCACGATTGGGTTCACGGCGGCCTTTGTCGCCGTTTCCTTTTTCCGCCGCGCTGGATTGGTGCGCGCCTTCACCACGCCCGAGAACGATCATGGACAATGACATCGACGCAGGCACGCGCTCGGCCGCGGTGCCTCTTCCTGACCGAACGCCAGCGCCGGCATCGCGCGATTTCAGGCAACCCGTTCTGTTTGTTCTCGCAGGTCTGGCACTGCTGTGGGCGACCTGGGCGACCCATTCCATCTGCGAAATCAAACGGGCGTCGCCCCATATCATCAAAGTGCAATTGGCGGGCCTCGTTCAAGAATACGTGCAGGCCCAAGCCCGTTCGGGCGCATCTGCCGATCAGGTTTCGGCGCAGACCACTGCCTACCTGAAGGCACTCAATGAAACGGTCAGCGCCCATGCCCATGGCGGCACCGTGGTGTTGCTCGCCAATGCCGTAGTCGATGGCGCGGTCCCCGACATTACGATGACTGTCCGGCAGGAAGTCTATGCCCGTGTTCCCCATCCGCAACCGGGTCAGCCGCAGGGCATGACGCCGCAGATGAAGCAGTTCTTTGACGCCAATGGAGCTGCGAATGGCAACGGCAAGTGAGGCCTGCCAGACAAGGCGCAGCCGCGCGATGCCGCCCTGGGCCAAGGGGTTCGTCGGCGCGGCCATCTTTGTCTCAGGGTACTTTGGTCTGCAATCGCTTGCGGCCTGGCACGACACCCACGCGATCTTCATCAACGCGAGCGAGTCGCTGCCCAACTGGGCGCTCCTCGTCGAGGCCGGGCGTTTCCCAAAGCGCGGCGATTATGTCGTCTTTGATCCCGGCCGCGATCCGCTGGTGGTCAAACATTTTGGAGCCGCCCCGAAGCCCTTCGCCAAGATCGCCTATGGTGTGCCCGGCGATGTGGTTTCGCGCTCCGCAGAGCGCGTGCTGGTCAATGGCCACGAGGTCGCGCGGCTCAAGCCGCTGACACGGCAGGGCGAGAGGCTAGTTCCTGGGCCGACTGGTGTTGTTCCGAATGGCTGCATCTTTGCGGCAACCCCGCACAAGGACGGGTTCGACAGTCGCTATGCCGCGATCGGCTTCGTTTGCGGGCACCATCTAATTGGTGTCGGGGAGCCGATCTTGTGAATTGGGTAGGCAT
>CAIZEE010000052.1 GCA_903931835.1 uncultured Elstera sp. | reverse complement strand
TCATATGTGTCTGCGGATAGCCATGCAGCAGCAGTAAGGGCGGGCCGTTGCCGGCAACCCGCGTGCGGATGGTGGCGTTAGTGGTCTCGATAAGAGTGTCGCTGAACGCCGCAAACAATCCGGATTCTCCCGCCTTTATGGGTTTCGCCCATAAGCTCGCCATAATATATAGCGTCGATAACAATGCAGAAACGACAACGGGATCGTCACATGATGTCGCGTGGCCCATTCGGGCGGGTTTTGGGGGTGGCGACTGTGTGCCTGGCGCCGCTGGCGGCGACCGCCGCCGATATGCCGCCGCTGGTCGTCCAATCCTGCGGCAAGCCGATCCCGATGGAGCTGGGCGATCCGGTAAAATTCAAGGATCAGGGCATCGATATCGGCCAGTTCCGGCGGAATGAGGCAGCCTCCTATCTGAAGTTGTTCGAGACGATCTGCAAGGACGCGAAATACCGCGATCTGGCGGAACAGAACGTCACCCGCATCCTGGCGGTCAGCGAATCGGGGGCGATCCTGCCGACCGCCTATCTCGACGGCACGACGCTGGTGATCGAGTTTGCCGGCGGCAAGTTCGACACCGGGCAAGCGACCGAGGAATTACGCCGCGCTATTGCCGGCCTGCCGCCGGATGACGCCGATTAGCAAAGCTGAAAACCTTGAGCCGCCGGGAAAGCCCAGCATTGGCGCGCGGCTGAAGCGCATCACGCTGTGGATCGCGGCCGGATGCGTGTGGGTGCTGCTCGGCGTGGCAGGACTGGTCGCCTGGTATGCCTATCAACTGCCGCCGATCGACGATCTGATGAGCGCCAGCCGGCGCCCGGGCATTACCGTGGTGACCGCTGACGGCACGATGCTGGCCAATTCCGGCGATTTCTACGGCACGGCCTATGCGGTCACCGATCTGCCGTTGGAGCTGCCCCAGGCGGTGATCGCGATCGAGGATCACCGGTTCTATCAGCATCATGGCGTCGATCCGATGGGGCTGGTGCGCGCCTTCTGGACCAATCTGCGCGCCGGGCACATGGTTCAGGGCGGCAGCACGATCACCCAGCAAGTGGCGAAAAACGTCTTCCTGACGCCCGATCGCACGCTGAAACGCAAGATTCAGGAGGTGCTGCTGGCGCTATGGCTGGAGCATCGCTTCACCAAGGCGGAAATCCTCGGCATCTATCTCAACCGTGCCTATCTGGGTGCCGGCACGTTCGGGGTGGACGCCGCCGCCCAGCGCTATTTCAATCGGCGCGCGACCGATCTCGACCTCGCCGAATCCGCCGTGCTGGCAGGGCTGCTTAAGGCGCCGGTGCGCTACAGCCCGGCGCATAACCCCAAACTCGCCGCCGATCGGGCGCGCACCGTGCTGGGTGCGATGGTGACCTATGGCTTCGTCACCGCCGATCAGGCCAAGGCTGCGGCCGATCATTTGCCGACACTGGCCGAGAGCGCCATTCCCAGGCCAGGCCCGTATTTCACCGATTGGGTGATCGACCAGGTGCCGGGGTATCTCACCATCGACCGCGATCTCGTCGTCGTGACGACGCTTAACCCGGCGATCCAGTCCATCGTCGATCACAGCCTGTCCGGCGAACTTGCAGCCGAAGGGCCCAAGCGCCGGGCCTCAACGGGCGCTGCGATCGTGATGAGCGAGGATGGTGCGGTGCTCGCCATGTCGGGCGGCCCGAACTACTCGCTGAGCCAGTTCAACCGCTCCGTCCAATCGCTGCGCCAGCCCGGATCATCGTTCAAGCTGTTTGTCTATCTGGCGGCATTGGAACATGGCCGCACGCCGGATTCGATGGTGCTGGACGCGCCGATCACGATTGGCGACTGGACGCCGCATAATTTCGAGAAGGGCTATCGTGGCGAGTTGACGATGACGGAGGCGCTGGCCCATTCGGTCAATACCGTGGCGGCACGGCTGATCCTGGAGGTCGGCCACCATCCGGTCGTGCAGATGGCGCGCCGCCTCGGCATCACCGCCCCGCTCGCCAATGACGACACGCTGGCGCTCGGCTCATCCGGCGTCTCGCTGATCGAGCTGACCGGCGCCTACACCGCCGTTTCCAATGGCGGTACAGGTGTCTGGCCTTATGGAATTACCGAAATCCGTGACTCGGGCGGAACCGTCTTGTGGCGGCGCAGCGGGTCCGGCCCCGGCCACGTGCTGGAGGAGCCGGTCGTCACCGCGATGGACCAGATGCTGCAGGCCGTGGTCGATCACGGCACCGGCAAGGCCGCCAATTTCGCCCCCGGCAGCGATCCCGGCATCGCCGGCAAGACCGGCACCACCTCGGACTTCCGCGATGCCTGGTTCCTGGGCTATCACGGTGGGCTTACCACCGGCGTGTGGCTCGGCAATGACGACGACACGCCGATGGATAAGGAAACCGGCGGCGATCTGCCGGCCAAGATCTGGCGTCAGATCATGACCAAAGCGCTGGAAGCTAAATAGCCGCTTTTTCCGCCTCGATCAGCCGGCGCTTGACCTCCACCCCCCAACGATAACCGGATAGGGAGCCATCGGTGCGCACCACACGGTGGCATGGTATCGCGACAGCGATGAGGTTGCTGGCACAGGCGCTGGCAACCGCGCGGACAGCGCTCGGCTGACCGATCGCGGCGGCGATTCCTGTGTAGGACCGCGTTTCGCCGGGCGGGATCGCGCGTAGCGCCTGCCAGACCCGCTGCTGAAACGCCGTGCCGGTAATGTCGAGCGGCAGATGCCAGCCCGTCTCGGGCCGTTCGACCGAGGCGACGACCGCCGCGACCGTTTTCTCGAAATCGGGATCGCCGCCGATCAGCTCGGCTTGGGCAAAGCGATCCTGCAGATCGCGCAGCAGCCGATCCGGATCATCGCCGAACCAGATGGCGCAAATGCCCTTATCGGTCGCTGCCACCAGTATATGGCCGAGCGAGCATTCGCCCACGGCAAAGCGGATCGCAGCCCCCACGCCACCTTTCCGGAAGGTCGAGGGCGACATGCCAAGCCGTGCCTCGGCATCCTCATAAAATCGGCTGCTGGCATTATATCCGGCGGCATAGATCGCTTCGGTCACGCCAGCACCGCGCGCGAGTTCGCCCCGCGCCCGCTCCGCCCTCCTCGCGGCGCCATAAGCATGCGGCGTCACGCCGGTTGCTTGCTTGAACACCCGGTGGAAATGAAACGGGCTGAGGCCGGCAGCCTTGGCAAGCTCCGCCAATACCGGCATCTCCTCCGCCGTCTCGATCAGGTGAACGGCGCGGCGCACGGCCTCCTCATGCGGCGACTGTCCCGCCTCACGCGGCCGGCAGCGTTTGCAGGCGCGATAGCCGGCCTGCTCAGCCGAGTCGCAAGACAGATAGAAGCTGACATTCTCGCGTTTCGCCAACCGCGCGGCGCAGCTTGGGCGGCAATA
>CAIZEE010000051.1 GCA_903931835.1 uncultured Elstera sp. | reverse complement strand
GGTTATTCGCGGTGAGCCAACTCTTGTTGAGAGCTTTCGCTTCGGCTCTGACTTAATCGCCGCCAGCGGTGACAAGCTGCTTGGTGGCCCGCAGTGTGGGCTTCTTGTCGGCAAGGCTGATCTTGAAGGCGAACAGGAACGGGATCAGGAAGAACAGGAAGAGATAGAATAGCGGCGGCGAGATCACTGCCCATTTGCCGAGTTTCATCCTGGGCGTCGCCGGCATCTTTATTCGGTCAGAATGACGGCGCTGTCGGCCGCCCAGCTGATAAAGCAGGGGGCGTTCCAGCGCAGCGCCAGAGTGGTCGACCGCCTCGCGTTTTCGACGAAAACCGTGATCAGTTTCGATTGCTCGGTCTTGATTTGATAGACCGTGCGGTGGCCGAGATAGGCCAATTCCCAGACGATGCCCGGCAGCTGATTGAGCCCAGCGCCTTCAATGGGCTCAGCGCTCATCTTGATCTTTTCTGGATGGATCGCGACCCAGACTTTCTGCATTTCGCGAAACCGCCCGTGATCGTCGACCACCAGATCCATGCCGATCTCCGGGCAGTGAACCGTCACGCGGCCGTCAGGGGCGATTTCCTTGATGACGCCGGCCAGCAGATTGGAATTGCCAACGAAATCCGCGACCAGCCGAGTCTTGGGGAATTCGTAGATATCCGCCGGCGTGCCGACCTGGATGATCCGCCCCTTATCCATAACCGCGATGCGCGATGACATCGCCATCGCTTCTTCCTGGTCATGCGTCACGAAGATGAAGGTCGTGCCGAGCTTGTACTGGATGTTCAGCAGCTCGAACTGCGTCGCCTCGCGCAATTTCTTATCGAGGGCCGACAGCGGTTCGTCGAGCAGCAATACCTTTGGCTCGCGGATCAGGGCGCGGGCGAGGGCGACGCGCTGGCGCTGCCCGCCTGAAAGCTGATGAGGGTAGCGTGTCGCCATGCTGGTCATCTGCACCATGTCGAGTGCGGCCTCGACGCGTGCTGCGCGCGCCTGCTTTGAGAGGCCGGATCGCTTGATGCCGTAGCCGACATTCTTTTCCACAGTCATATGCGGGAACAGCGCATAGGACTGGAACATCATATTGACCGGCCGGTCGCAGGGCGGCACGCCGATCATATCGGCGCCATCGATCGTGATCTTGCCAGCAGATGGCTCCAGGAAGCCCGCCAGCATGCGCAGCATCGTCGTCTTGCCGCAGCCGGAACTGCCGACCAGTGCGAAAACCTCACCCTTATAGATCGACAGGTTCAAATCCTGCAGCGCCTGGAACCCGCCGTAATTCTTCGACACGTTCTCGATGACGATTTGCGGCTTGTTGTCGGGATCGAGCCAGGGCTGGTCGGCGAATTTCTTTTCCGACATTTCCTGGCGTTGCTTTTCCGCCGCAGCTTGGTCGATCGTGATCGACTGCGTCATGTTTTGCTATCGCTCTAAAGCTGGCGTGACGTTGCGGCGGTCGGGTGCGAAGAAGGGGCGCTCAACGATCCAGGCTGGCTCCATGCGGCGATCCCATTTGAGTTCCTCGTTGACATAAATCTCAGCCCAGAATTTTGCCGCGCCGGTGAAATGGGGAGCTTGGATGATCGCGAGTGCCAGATTGCGTTTTGCCGTTGGCGACCAGATGGCGGACGTCACCCATCCTATTTCCTTCTTTCCCAGACTGTCAGCATAGATCAGGGAATTAACCGCAGGTTTGTTGCCGCCGATTTCGATGCCGACCAGACGGCAGGTGGGCCCTGAGAT
Organism: uncultured Elstera sp.; assembly: GCA_903931835.1. GTDB lineage: Bacteria > Pseudomonadota > Alphaproteobacteria > Elsterales > Elsteraceae > CAIZEE01. The sequence goes on along the minus strand of CAIZEE010000051.1, from coordinate 461 downwards.
CCGCGCCCTTTGCAACGCCCGCCGACCGTTGAAATGCCCTTTGTCGAAATCGACCAGCCAATCGAGGCTAAGTTCATCTGGGGTCCGCGAGCGCCCCGTACGGATGGCGCTCTCGGCTGACAGAAAATCGACATCGACTTGCAGGAAACCAGCCTCAATCCGCGCGATATTCAGTGCTGCCGCGCCGATCGGCTTCAGCCCATAGGCTGGACCAACTTCAAAGAGCTTGTCCCACAGTGATAAAGCATCCGACGCGCCGACCCACAGCTCATAACCGAGATCGCCGGTGAAGCCGGTGCGGGAAACCGTAACGGTCAGCCCGTCCACCGTGAAATCCTTGAGCCCGAACGGCTTTAAGTTCTCGATGCCGGTCATGCCGAGATGTTTCAGCAGTGCGCAGGAGGTCGGTCCCTGCGCGACAGCCCGGTAATGTCGTCCGTCACATCCTCGATCCGCACATC
>CAIZEE010000050.1 GCA_903931835.1 uncultured Elstera sp. | reverse complement strand
TGGCGCTGGATGTTCTGGCTGCAGGCCATTCCCGCCGCGATCTATCTGGTGTCGCTGATCTCGATCCCCGAATCGCCGCGCTACCTGGTGATGAAGGGGCGCGAGCGCGACGCGCACGGCGTGCTTTGCCGCCTGTTCGGCGAGACCGAGGCAACGCGCAAGGTCGCCGAAATCGGCGCCAGCCTGGCCGCCGACCATCATCGGCCACGGCTGGCAGACCTGATCGACAAGCGCAGCGGGCGCCTGCGCCCGATCGTCTGGGCCGGCATCGGTCTCGCCATCTTCCAGCAACTGGTCGGCATCAACGTGGTGTTCTATTACGGCGCGACGCTGTGGCAGGCGGTGGGCTTTTCCGAAAATGATTCGCTGCTGATCAACATCCTGTCGGGTGTGCTGTCAATCGGCGCCTGCCTGGCGGCGATTACCCTGGTCGACCGGATCGGGCGCAAGCCGCTGCTGCTGATCGGCTCTGCCGGCATGGCCCTGGCCCTGGCCACGGTGTCCTTCGCCTTCTCGACCGCCGTCACCGGTGCGGATGGGGCTGTCAGCCTGCCCGGCCACAACGGCCTGATCGCGCTGATCGCCGCCAACAGCTATGTAGTGTTCTTCAACCTGAGCTGGGGACCGATCATGTGGGTGATGCTGGGCGAGATGTTCCCGACCCAGATCAGGGGTTCGGGCCTTGCCGTGGCCGGCTTTGCGCAATGGACGGCGAATGCGGCGGTCTCGGTCAGCTTCCCGGCGCTGGCGGTGTCGCCGGGCCTGCCGCTGACCTATGCCGGCTACGCGCTGTTCGCCGCCATCTCCTTCTTCTTCGTGCGATCCATGGTGCATGAGACCAAGGGACGCGAGTTGGAAGACATGCTCGGTTGAGGTCAAGGAGCCGAACGGGCGTCATTTCGCTGGTTCGATTCCGCAAATGGAGGTGAGCACGGCAGTCCCTGCCTTCGATGTGGGCCGACTATATCACCGGTCGTACACAGAGCGTAAACAGCGCTCGCAACTCGAACTGCGATAAATGGGATTGAGCATGGATATTGAAAATGAGCTGAAGCAGATCAAGGCCACCTTGCAGCAATTGACTGATCGACAGGAGATCCTCGATGTCATCGTCCGCGAATCCCGCGGTCGGGATCGACATGATACCGAACTGACCGCAGGTTGCTATTGGCCCGAAGGCGCTGACGAACACGGGCCGTTACCTTTCCCAGCGACCGAATATCCAGAAATAGCCAACCAGGGACACGCTGCTGCCTTTGCGATGAACCAGCACAACCTGGCAAATCACGCATGTGAAATCCAAGGGGACACGGCGTATTGTGAAACCTATGTGGTCGGTACGATGCTTTCCCACGACGGTCTGGTCTGCACGGTGGCAGCCGGTCGCTACATGGATCAACTTGAAAAGCGCAATGGTGAGTGGCGCATCCTGTGGCGCCGCTCCACTGTCGAGACGGCGATGCAGGGCGACGCGTCGTGGCTGCACTTGCCGCCGGTAAAAGGCTTTCTCAAGGGTACGCGCGACCGTGCCGACCTGTCATACCAGCGACCGTATGTCATCGGCGGCCCCGGCGCCCGCTGGTAGTTCCGTCAAGCCTGCGCTCCCGTGCCGGCTTGGGGCGCGGCGCAGGCTGGGTTCATGCCGATCGGCAATGCCATGGCAGTGCGCCCACGGCTGTTGTTGATGTGGAATGGCGAATGCGACTCTGGCGATACTGGCAAGGTCGGCTGCACTGCCGGCCGCCGGCCGATCTGCCGGATG
>CAIZEE010000049.1 GCA_903931835.1 uncultured Elstera sp. | reverse complement strand
GAATTGGCGTACCGTTTTAGAGAGTAGAAATAGCGACTAAATAAGTATCCCAACCCTTGTTCCGCGGACTGGCAGGGATATTTTCTTGGGCCGATCGGCGGCGTCGACGGTCCGTGGGCAAACGCCAATCTCGGTGTCGTGGTAGCGCTGGTGCTCGGCTTTCTAGGATATCTGGCGTTCGGTCACCGCGCGGTGCGCGCGCAGGAAAGCTGACGGGCTGCCCGCTCAGACGAAGTAATGCGGCACGAACAAGCTAGTATTCCCAGTAATCGGCGAGACATCCTCGCGAATCCCGATTCCAGCCGCCGCGCCGCCAACGATCCATGAACCGATGAGAACATGTTTGCCGTCGAATTTCGCCAGAGGCGTGAAACCCTGCCAGATGCGGCGTTCGCCATCTGCGGTACGTGCCGCATCACCGGGCTGAAGGATGCGAATGCCGCCGCCCTCCCGCCCATGAAACGGCTTCTCGACGCAAGTGCCGGCGAAATCGGCGCGCGTAAAGCTTGCGGGCAACAGGTTCGGATGATCTGGAAACATTTCCCAGAGGATCGGCAGAATCGCTTTGGTCGACAGGACCATCTTCCAGGGCGGTTCGATAAACGCCGTATTGTCGGCGAGCACGTGACGTCCGAACTCTTCCTGCAGCAGCCATTCCCAGGGGTATAGCTTAAACAGGGCTCGAAGAGGGCGCTCGTCGAGATCGGTAAAGCATCGGCCATTCCAACCGATATCGGCGATGTCGATGTAATGCGTCGCGAGTCCGGCCTGCTGGCAGACATCGCGCATATACTCCACGGTTATCAGGTCCTCGTCTTCGTCGGAAAGGCCTGAGAAATGGATTGGCAGATCAGGCGCGAAGCGGTCCTTGACCTGGCCCCAGCCGCGGATCAGTCGCTCATGGATCGAGTTGAACTGGTCGCAATCCGGCCTTGTCTCTTCCAGCCAATACCATTGGACGACCGACGCCTCGAGCAATGCCGTCGGCGTATCAGCGTTGTATTCCAGCATTTTAGGTTCGCTGGAGCCATCGAATGCCAAGTCAAACCGGCCGTAGATATCGGGGTCCTGCCGCCGCCACGAATCGGCGATATAGGGCCAATACATTTCTGGTATTGCGAGACGGCCGAGATCGCCGTCGGTGATCAGCTTCTCCACCGCCGAAAGGCAAAGCTGATGGAGCCGTTCGGTCGCCTCTTCTATCTTGTCGATCTGATCCGAGCGAAAAGCGTAGCAGGCATCCTCGCACCAGTAAGGAATGTCGTTTTCTGTATGGTAGCGGAAACCCAGCGCCTCGACTTTTTCCTGCCAGCCTGAACGGGGCTGAATCGTCTGCCGCTCCACGTCAGCCGACGGCGCGCATGAATGCACCGACCTTGCCAAAGCCTCCCCGCACGCTGGTTTCGAACTTCACGGCCAACCCGCCCTGCCGTCCTGGGCCTGGATCGGTGCGGGCTTCGGGCAACGTTCGGTTGGTAACATATGTCGGTCCGCGCCAGTACCCGCCAGCACCTCCGCCCCCCCCTCCGCCGGATGGCGGCCGGCATTGTCCGGGCGAATAGTCCCGCTCGCAGTCGCGCTGGCTTCTGTATTCGTTATTCCGGAATTCCTTTCCCTCTGGAACGAACGCGGTAAGGATAAGTGCGCCCCCGACGCCAACGCCGGTTAAAGTGACGATCAGGGAGCGGCGACGAGCGGGATCCATAGGCTCAGTCCTAACCGACCATGCAGGCCGCATCGAGAATGCCGAGCGCAAGCGACAGGCTGGCGACGAAGATGGCATCCGATATCGTGCCGGCACGGATGGCGTCGGATAGCCCCGGTATCACGCGCTTTGCGATCCACAGACCCAGAAGTTGAATGATAAGGGCGATGCCGCCCCATAGCAGCAGATCAACCAGGCTGCCGCTATTGGCGATCACGCTCGATAATGGGATGACGAAGCCGAGCAAAGCACCGCCCATCACCAGTGCAGCAGCGGTATTGCCTGATCGGATGAGGGCAAATTCCGGATAGGGTGTGGAGTACACGTAGAGCAGCACGAACGCCGTTAGAAGAAAGCCACCACTCAGGAAATAAGCTACGAAAGACGGAAATGTCGAAAAAGAGCCGGCGATCAGATCCACTGATACCCCCTGTTTGCAGGCAATGCCGCATACTGGCATCATTGGTTGTAGGCGACAACTGGGGTTTGGCCAGGAAGTTTGCAGATGGCAGTCGATTCGAGCAAGCCGCCCCACCCTCCTACTCCATGGGTAACGATCCTTCTCATTTCACTCTGCGTTGTGGTCTTTGCGATCCAAGTCTATGCGCGTGACCGGCTCGGCGTTCAACTGGATGAACGCTATGGCTTCGTTCCAGCAGCGATAACCGGCAACCTCCCCAGTCCGAACGGCGAGGCCTACGGCGCCGTGCTGTTGACGCTTCTCACCTCAGCTTTTCTTCACGCAGGCGTCCTGCATCTCATCGGCAATATGTATTTCTTTTGGATGTTTGGTCGACAGGTTGAGGAATCGCTCGGCCGGCCGATCTACCTCGCTTTCGTTGTCACTATGACAGTCGTTTCAGCATTGTCCTATACAGCCAGCCATCCGCATTCGCCCGACCCGTGTATTGGAGCGAGCGGCTTCATATCCGGAATTATGGGGGCGTATCTGCTGCTCTTTCCAACTGCGAAAATGCACTACGTCCAATATGGCATCGCTCGCGAATGTCCGGTCTGGGTCTTCCTCGGGTTTTGGATTCTGCAGCAACTGTTTTTCGCATCCTTCGCTGGCCGATACGGACATGAGAATATCGCCTTCTGGTCCCATATCGGCGGGTTCGCCGCCGGCGTGCTCGGATCGTGGTTGCTGTGGAGGGCGGGACTTGCTGCGACCGACGATGCCATTTGACTTTGCCGCCATTTCGTGGCCCCAGGGCGGTTCAAGAGTATGCAGTGCGTGTCTTTGCGTATAGATAATCGGGCATCCTGTGGGGGGAATGGCGATGCGTGATCTGACAGAGGGGTCAATTCCAAAGCATTTGCTTGGGATGGCCGGGTTCATCGGGTTCGGCCTGATCGCGCAGACGCTTTACGTTCTGGTCGATCTGTATTTCGTGGCGCATCTGGGCGGCCACGCTGTGGCTGGTGTCGCTGCGGCGGCGAGTTCGATGTTCATCACCATGTCGCTCGGCCAGTTGATTGCCGTCGGTGCGCTGTCGCTGATCTCGCAAGCGGTCGGGCGGAAGGATGTCGCGGACGGGCAGCTCGTTTTCGAGCAATCGCTCACCATGGCGATTGTCGCCTCGCTGCTCACCCTCCTGATCGGCTATAGCTTCGGCAGCGCCGGCATTCGCCTGCTGGCGGCGGATGAGCCGACCGCGCTGAACGGGCAGGCTTACTTCTTTGCCTATCTGCCGTCGCTTGCCTTGATGTTCGTCATGGGTGCCATGAGTACGGCGTTGCGGGCGACCGGTGTTGTCGGTGCCCCGATGATCATCCAATCCTTCATGGTCGGACTTAATGTCATCTTTGCACCGATATTGATCGCCGGCTGGTTTACCGGTGCGCCGCTAGGCGTGGTCGGTGCGGGGCTTGCGAGCTCGCTTGCGACGGTCATCGGCGTCGCCATCCTGGCCCTGCGGTTCAACCGCATTCAGGCCTATCTCAAGCTACATCTGCCTAGCCTTCGGCTGCGCCTCGATATCTGGCGGCGCATCGTGGCCATCGGGTTGCCGGCGACCGGCGAATTCATGCTGCTGTTCATCGTCTCCGCCGTCGTCTATTGGGCGATCCGCAGCTTTGGGGCGGAGGCGCAGGCGGGCTTTGGCATCGGGTCGCGGATCATGCAGTCGATCTTCCTGCCGGCCATGGCGGTTGCCTTCGCCGCCTCGCCGATCGCCGGGCAGAATTATGGCGCCAAGCGCGCCGACCGGGTGCGCGCCACCTTCCGCCACGCGGCCTTGATCGGCAGCGCCATCATGCTATGCCTGACAGCGCTGTGCCAGCTTAGGCCCGATCTGCTGGTTTATCCGTTCACGCAGGAGGAGGCGGTTGCGACCGTCGCGGTCGATTATCTGCGCATCGCATCGTTCAACTTCGTCGCGGTCGGTCTGGTTTTCGCCTGTTCCGGCATGTTTCAGGCGCTTGGCAATACGATCCCGTCGCTGATCAGCAGCGGCAGCAGGCTGATCACCTTCGTCTTGCCGGCGATCCTGCTGTCCTATCGGCCGGAGACGGTACTGTATGATTTCTGGTACCTGTCCGTCGCCTCATTGGTGCTGCAAGCGATGACGAGCCTGCTCTTGCTGCGCGTCGAGCTCCGCCGGAAACTGGGGCCGCTGGCGCTCATTTAAGTCGCGCCGTCGGTGGCCCGGCGCATCAGATAGCTGTCCATGATCCAGCCATGCGTCCGGCGGGCTTCGTCGCGTGCGCGTTCGATGTCGCCGGCGACATCCTTCAGCTTGCCGGAAATCAGGATTTCGTCCGGCGTGCCGATATAGGCCCCCCAATAGATATCGAAATCCTGATCGACGAAGTGCTTATAGGCGTCCCTCGCGTCGAGCATGACGACGACACTGTCGACATCGGTGGGGAAGCCCTCGTTAAGCTTCCGCCCCGTGGTGATTTCGATCGACTGGCCGATGCGGTTGAGCGTCGTCTTGTGCTTTGCCGCCAGCGCTTGGACGCTGCTGATGCCGGGAATGACCTCATACTCGAAGGTCAGGCGGCCGGTTTTAGCGATCGCCTCGACGATCCGGATGGTGCTGTCGTAAAGCGTCGGATCGCCCCAGACGAGGAAAGCGCCGCATTCACCCTCCGCCAATTCCTCGCCGATCAGGCGTTCGAAGACGTCTTGCTTGTCGTGATTAAGGTCATCGATTGTGGCGCGGTAATCCTCCGCATCACGCGCCCAGGCCGGGCTGGTCGCATCGACGAAGCGATAATCGTCGCCCTTGATGTGGCGCCGGCAGATTTCCCGGCGAAATTCGATCAGCGACGCCTTGTCGTCGCCCTTATCCATCAGGAAAAAGACATCGACCTGATTGAGGGCGTTGACCGCCTGAATGGTCAGGTAATCGGGGTCGCCCGCGCCGATGCCGATGATCAGGACCCGTTTCATGGTGCGGCTTCTCTTTCCGGTGGAGCGCTGGTGGGCGGGAATTCTCATGAAGCTACCCGCTATGGGCGTGCGGTTCCAAGGCCCTCAATGTCGCCTCCACGCCATGGCGCCTTCGCTGAGAGGGAACCCCGGTCAACATTGGCTTGTTCTTCGCTGGAGTCGTCCCGGCTGAGGTGGCGACCATCATTGGGGGGCGGATGGTCGAGGGACCGGTTATCATCGCCGTGTGGCCGCAGCTGTGACCGCTGCGAAGAGCGATCGCCGCGTCGGGTTTTCGCTCGACGCCGCCAATTTCCTGCTTGCCGATGTACGCGGCGCGCTTGGCCCCTATCTCAACGTCTTCCTGGTCACGCAACAGCATTGGAGCCAGTCGGAAACCGGGCTCGTGACAATGGTTGGCGGATTGCTTGGCCTCGCGGCACAGACGCCGATCGGGGCCGCGATCGATGAGACGCGCGCCAAGCGCGGTGTGATCGTGTTCGCCCTCGTGATCCTCGGAATCGGCGCCGCCGTTATCTTCGCCTGGCCGAGTTTCTGGCCGGTCGCCGTGGCGAATAGCTTAATGGCGATGGTCGGCGACGTCTTCGGGCCGGCGATTGCGGCGCTGACACTCGGGCTCTACGCGCGACAGCAACTGGCCCGCCGGATGGGACGAAACTCGGCATTCGATCATGCCGGCAACGTCGCCATCGCGCTGGTTGCAGCGGCGATCGGATTCGTCTTTTCGCAGCGCGCGGTCTTTCTGCTCGTGCCGGTCTTCGCCCTGGCGGCGAGCATAGCCGTGCTATCGATCCCGGCCAAGGCGATCGATTACGGCCGGGCGAGAGATTTGGAATCGGACTCAGATGGAGCTGCCGCCACGGCCAGTCCAGTCGGTTTCAGCATCCTGCTGAAATCCCGGAATCTCGCCATCTTCGGCCTGTGCGTGATGCTGTTCCACCTGGCCAATGCAGCACTGCTGCCCCTGGTCGGCCAGAAGCTCGCGGCCACCTATCCGAAGGAGGCGACGGCCATGATGTCGGCCTGCATCGTCGCCGCCCAAGCGGTCATGCTGCCGATTGCCCTGCTGGTTGGCCGCAAGGCCGATATCTGGGGCCGCAAGCCGCTCTTCCTGGTCGGCTTTGCCGTCCTGCCGATCCGCGCAGTACTCTATACGCTCTCCGACAATAGCTTCTGGCTGATTGCCGTTCAGGTGCTCGATGGCGTCGGCGCCGGGATTTTCGGTGCGCTCACGCCGTTGATGATCGCCGATATCATGCGCGGTACGGGACGCTACAATCTGGCCCAGGGGGCCGTTGCAACGGCGCAGGGCGTGGGTGCGTCGGTCAGCGGATTCGCGGCCGGTGTGATCGTTGACCATTTCGGATACAGCCCGGCCTTCCTTGGCGCGGGCGGCGTCGCCGTAGTGGCGCTCACGGTCTTCGCGCTTTGGATGCCCGAAACCGCAGAACCGAAAAAGGGCCAGCGCGGCTCTGACGCGTCATAAGCTGAGAGTGTCTAGCGACTCTCAGCTTATGGTGTCCCGTTTCTCACGTTATGGGATGGTTCCTTGCCGATCTGGTCGTCGAAGTCGATCGACTTGTGCAGGTTCCCCGGGGGATGCGATCGAGCATATGGTTGAGGTCGTAGCCGGTCTCGTGCACCAGCTCGATGAAGATCTTGCTGCGGTCGGCCAGGACATCGAAACATCGTCTCGACAAATTGTCGGTCACCGCCAAATTCCAGTGGGGTAACACGCCTTTTCGCCCTGGTCGCGCTCGTCGCAGAGCGCCGCTCACGACGACCGTTTTGACACAGTCGGTCGTGGAACGGCGCACTGACGCTCGGGACGCTATCGCCGTCACATGGTTCGGACCCGTTCTAGGAAGGTGTCGACGCGAGTGCCCAGGTCTCCCGACTGATGCGACATGGATTGGGCGAGCGAAAGTAGATTGCTCGACGAGCGACCTGTTTCCGCAGCGGCCTGCTG
>CAIZEE010000048.1 GCA_903931835.1 uncultured Elstera sp. | reverse complement strand
GCTGCAGGCGAGACTGGCGGGGTAGGAGAGGTCGGTTTCGGTTTTAAACAAGACCGCTCCCCCCGGCGGAGGCCGGGGTCCAGGGACGGGCCTGCCGAGATTTGGGATGATCCCCTGGATACCGGCCTTCGCAGGTCATGAGCGGAAAGTATTGAAATCACACACCTTTTAGCCGCTCACCCGTGAGCGGTGTTTCTTTCCCCTCAGCGTTTGGCGAGTGACTGGGGTATTATGATTTCGGCAGGCCTTTTGGCGCGGTCATTTCGGCGGCTTCGCCGGTGTCCTTGTGGACTTCTTCTCGGATGATGCGGGTCGTGACGTCGTTCAGGTAATGGCGCAATGCGCTGTCGAGTTCCTGGAACTCCGGCCACAGGATTTCGCTGATAAATTTGGACGGGGCTTTTAGCATGACAGTCGTATAGCGTTGGCGATGCAGGCGATAGGGTTGGAGCCCGTATCGACGGCAAAGGGCGAGGAACAGCTTACGGCTCCATTGGTCTCCAAGGGAGAACTGAGTTTCGATCAATGGATCGCTTTTGGTGATCTCAGCCAGCTTCGCTCGCACCCGTTCAAGCGCCGCTTCGGCGGCAAGTTTTTCTCCGACCGTGCCAGCGCCAGCGAAGAGGGCTTCGATTTTGCGCAGCTTTTCTCGCAAGAGGGCTTCGCCGCTCATTGGACACTCCTCAGTGGACGCGCGGCTGTGTCGAGCCGCCCTGATTCAGGCGATCTGACTGGCTCCGATATTGTTCGCTTTCCAGACCCAGGGAAGCAATTCGTCGATCCGACTGTTCGGCCACTGATTGGCGAGTTTGGTGAGCACGTCGGTCAGGTAGCGCTGGGGGTCAATGCTATGGAACTTGCAGGTTTCAATGAGGCTGGCCACGATCGCCCAGTTTTCTGCGCCGTCTTCCGTTCCAGCGAAGAGGCTATTTTTTCTGGTCAGGACAATGGGCTTCATCGAGCGCTCGACGGGGTTTGAATCGATTTCAACCCTGCCGTCCTCAAGGAAGAGCATCAGTCCTTCCCAATGGCCGAGGGTGTAGTTGAGCGGTTCCGCCATTTCTGAGCTCGACATGATTTCGGTCAGGCGCTCTATCACCCAGATCTTGAACGCCTCTAACAGAGGTCGGGTTCGCTCCTGACGGATCCTTCGGCGTTCCTCGGGGGGGAAGCCGCGGATTTCGGCCTCGATCACGTAAAAGCCAGCGATCTGGCGCAACGCTTCCTGTGCAATCGGCGTCGAACCGTCAGGCTTGAAGAGGTCGTGGAACTTCCGGCGGCAATGGGCCCAGCACTGCGCGAGGCGAACGCCACGCTCGGGATTATCGGCTATGGATTTATAGACCTTATAGCCGTCAACCTGCAGGGTCCCGGTAAAGCCCTCCAGGAACTTCTCAGCGTGCTCGGTCCCGCGGCCAGGCGCATGGTTGTAGACAATCCCCTTCGGCTCTGGACCACCCCAGCCGCTTTGATCCCGCAGGATGGCCCAGAAGAAGCTCTTTTTTGTTCGTCCTCGCCCCGGGTCGAGCACTGGGACTGTCGTCTCATCCATGAATAGAAAGCTCGAAGTGAGGAGCTGCTGTTTCAGGGCGATAAAGACGGGTTTCAATTCGCCAGCTCCGACCCCAGCCCACGACGCCACGACCGAACGGTGCACCTCGATGCCCTGCCGCGCCATGGCCTGAACCTGGCGGTAGAAGGGATTGTGGTCAGCGTGCTTGGACACCAGCACCTGAGCGATCAGCGCCTCGGTCGGCAGCCCGCCTTCAATAACATGGGCTGGCGCAGGCGCCTGGACCAGCACGTCCTTGCAAGAGTTGCAGGTGTATTTTGGGCGATGGGTCACGATAACCTGATAGTGAACCGGGACCACATCCAGGCGTCGAGACGTGTCTTCACCGAACATGTGCAGCGCGCCGGAGCAGCATGGGCAGTTCAGATTCTCCGGCTCAAGGGTTACATCCAGGTGCGGAAGGTCCGCTGGCAGCGACGGGCGCTGTTCGCCTTGCTTGCGCGCTGACCTCACTCTGCGCTCGGGATCCGGCTTGATCCTCTGAGCTTCGGTCTCGGCCGCCGCGACGGCCTGCTCGATCTCTTCCAGCGCCAACTGAAGTTGTTCGGGATTCAGCTTCTCCGAGGTGCGGCCATATTGCAGTCGCTCGTAGCGGGACACCAGTTTCTCAAGCTTGAGATTGATCAGCTTCAGCGCCGCGATCTGGTCGCCCAGCCGGGTGTTCGCGCTGAGGATTTCCGCCTTTTCCGCGCGCTCCTTGGCGATCTCATCGGTAAGAATAGCG
>CAIZEE010000047.1 GCA_903931835.1 uncultured Elstera sp. | reverse complement strand
ATATCGCCTCGTAGGCCATGCCGTGCTCGGTAACGTTCTTGAACAGGACCATCGGAGCCGGCGTCTTGAGTACATGGGGTTGGGCCTTCATCGCCGCGACGCCGATCGCTTGGACACGGCCGGGAGGCACGTCGATATCAATGGTGAAGGGGATATGATGGCGCAACTGGTGTGTCGGCAGGTCGAGATTGGTCAGCCTGAGCGACGCCGCCTTGCTGTTGGGCAGCACGATGAGCGTGCCCTCGTATGTGCGCAAGCTGACCGAACGCCAGCCTGATTCCACGATAACACCCCAGATGCCGTCGATCTGTACGCTATCGCCTGCCTTGAACGGCCGGGAGATATTGAGCGCCAGACCGGCAAACACCTCTGACAGGGTCGGCTGAGCGGAATAGCCAAGGACGACGGCGAGAACGCCCGATGTCGCCGCGATCGCAGTCACATCGCGGTGGAAGATCAGAGAGGCGATGATCATCAGTGAGCAGGCATAGATAGCCAGGCTCGCAAGCCCGATCAGGATGTTCGGCACGGCGGAGCGTTCGCCCTCGCGCAATGAGCCGAACCAGACGAGGCGTCTTAGAATGGCGTCGAACGCGAAGGCGGCGGTCAAACAGGCAAGCGAGGCGAGCAGCTGGGTGACCGCGAGGCGCGCGTCGGGTGCGAGGCCCACGAGCGGCAGCAGGCGATCGGTCATCAGTGTGGTGGTGATGAAGAACAGCGCTAGGCTCAACCCGAAGGCGATCGGCCGCCTTGTCTGGCGCGACCGCCAGATGACAAGGCAGAGAAACGCCGTCGCCGCAGAGACGCCGAGGAGGACGAACCCGACAAGATCGACCATATTGTCCATGGCATCAGAAGGCATTGTCGTCATCCTACGTTGCTGCGGCGATCCAACTTCAGGGGTGTTTAGTGGTGGTCAGAAGGCCCGCGATGCGCCAGCCCTTGGACGTTCGGAGCCACAATACGCTGACCAGGAATTGATAGATCTCGGGCGTCGTTTCAGTGCCGGTGACGAGTGACAAAGGCAGGTGCAGAAAGGCCGCATCGGCACTCAGCATAACCGGCCTCGCTGCGCTGATCCCCGGTTCCACTCGCCAAGTCTTTGCTTTTTGGAACTGCTCCATCCGCTCGATGGTATTGTCAACACCCCAAACCGACATGCCGTCTGTGACCCACAGAAAATCCGGCCTATCGAGCAGAAACGACCGCACCCGGACTAGGTCGTGCGCGTTCTGCGCAGCAGCGAACTGCCGATAGGCGTCGAGGATCTGCGTCGTTTCATCGGCCCGCGCGACGGTCGAGCACAAACCCATCAGAAACATCAGGGCGGCGAACAGCCAAACGCGGCTGTGATTGGCTTCGGTCATCATCGTGTCCCTCCCGGTCGAAAGCGGTGGTGCGGACGTGGCGCTCTGTCACGTCCGCACCACTGCCTACATGTCCTCGGGCTTGTCGAGGCCCTCGGGCGGAACGACGTCCGAGGAAGTCAGCACGACTGGCTTGTCGGTCTCGTTCTCCCACCAATGGGCGTGGCCGGGGCCAAATTCCGGCGTCCATTCGCCCGCCTTGTGCAGGATCGGCACAGCGCAGAGCGAGCTATGCTCGACGATTTCGCCCGACAGAACATAGACGATCGACGGCCGATCATCGTGCTGATGGGTCGGCACGATACCATGTGCAGCAATGGTCAGGCGGCGGGTGCGCAAGCGGAGATCGCCGAGGTTGCGCCAGCCGGTCAGATTGACGATGGCAAGCGTCTCTCGCTTCATGCCCACAGACTGCTTGATCGGAATGTCTTGCGGTGTGGTCAGCACCTTGTCTGCCGGGCACGAGCCGGCATGCGCGTCCGTCGCGGCGAATACTGTGCCAATTACGCAAAGTGCCGCCACAGAGTAAATAAATGGTTTCATGGAGACGTTTTTCATTTTCTGTGTCCTCGTTCAGTACAAGATTGTGGCATGAATTACTGATGGGCAGAAAATACTGACGGGCCGTCTTTATGAGAAATCGTATTTGGATTGAGCTTCGATAACCCATGGTTATTGGAAAAAATGTTGACCGCCGTAACCGACACGGGGGAACGTTTGGGTGATGCGCGGTCGGGTTCCGCCGAGGCCCAAATGAGTTTCAAGGCGATTTCGATGGTGAAGGATGACGATGGCGCTCGATCCCTATGAACGGCTGGACCGCGATGGATCACTCAGTGCCGCGCTCGAGTCGGTTGCGGCTGAATTCGCCGCCTCGGCCTCGCCCGACATGGTGGCTGTCTACGATCGCCTGCTCGCCTGGCTCCGATCGGGTGCGATCGGGCTCGAGGCCCCCCGCATCGGTGAGCCGTTCCCGGATTTTGTGCTACCCGACCAGGATGGCCGCCTGGTCACGCTTCACGACCTGACAGCAGGAGGGCCGGTGGTGCTCAGCTTCTTTCGCGGCGGCTGGTGCCCGTATTGCGGGCTTGAAATGGCAGCGATCGAAAGGGCAAGGCCGGCGATCGTCGCGGCTGGCGGGCAGATCGTCGGCATCACGCCGGAAATCCACGGCTATGCACGCGAAACGATGGAGTTGCGTCGGCTGGGCTACCGGCTATTGGTCGACATCGATAATGGTCTCGCTTTGTCCTTGGGGATCGTATTTCGCCTGCCGACCGATGCCGTGGAGGGGTATAAGAGCCGCAGCGTCGATCTCGAACCACGGCAAGGCAATGGCGCCTGGATGCTGCCGGTCCCGGCTACTTTCGTGGTCGACCGCGAGGCGATTGTTCGCCTCGCCTTCGTCGAACCCGATTACCGCGTGCGCCTTGATCCTGAGGCCCTTATCGATACCGTCAAGACGCTATAGCCAACGGACGTGGCCCGACTCGGGCCATCCGCAGGAATGCCGACACCGCGCTCGTGTGACGACGCCCGGCCGCAAAAACGATCTCGATCAGGCGCTCGATGCGCGGTTCGGGCAAAGGCTGGCATGGGTGTTCCTGCGCCAGCGGATGATCGGCGGGCATCAACGCCCAACCGGCGCCGATATCGATCAGATATCCCAGCAACTCCGCCGATTCTGCGTGATGCCGGGGCGGCGGGATGCTGCCCAGGTTTTCGAGTATGCCTTCCGTGATCGCGCAGAAAAAAATGCGATCGGGCGCGTTCAGCAGCATCTCGAGTTCGAGCGAATTGGTTTGAGCGAACGCGTGGTCCGCCGCGCAGACAATGACGTGACGCTCACTGAGTAGCGGCACGTGATGCAGTAGATGGCGATCAGCGCCGCCTGCATGGGGGCGCACCACGATATCGATCTCGCCGCCGAGCAAGGACTCTAACAATTTCTCGTCTGGGCCGGTTTTTAGTTGAATCGATAGGCCGGAGAAGGTTCGGGTCAGTTCCGCCAGCATTGGTTTGATCATATCGCCGCGCACGCTTCGATCGAGGCCGATCGAGATCGGCACAATCTCGCCGGTGCGATAGCTGTGCGCTTGTTGGCGAACCGCGTTTGCGGCCTCCGCAGTCTGCTCGAGGAAGGGCAGCATTCGGCGGCCAAGATCGGTCAGGCATATCTGAGGCACGCGGTGGAACAACGCGCCACCCAACTCGTCCTCAAGGTTTTTTATCCCCTTGGTCAACGCTGGTTGCGATACGCAACATTCCGCTGCCGCCTTGGTGAAATTCAGCAGCCGGGCGGTTACAATGAAATAGCGCACCTGGTTGAGCTGCATGACCCGCACCTTGCCATTGGACGACGCATAAACGTACCGCCGATCGGAAGCGTGCGCGAGCCTAAACAATACGGCCGACACCCAGGCAGCAGAGCCGGAGATCACGGTCTCGTGTGCGCGCTCACGCCTCGGCGAGAGACAAGATCGCCTCATCGGCAAGAATTCAGTTTTATGAGTCGGGGCACAAATTGGTCGACGGGCAAAGGATTGTGCTCGGCGTTCTCGAAGCTCGCGCTGGGGACTCTGGGGTGCCGAAAAACTCAGGAAATCGGCCATTTTCTCTGGTGCTGCCGGACAGGATTGAACTGTCGACCTCTCCCTTACCAAGGGAGTGCTCTACCACTGAGCTACGGCAGCCTGAGGCGGGTT
>CAIZEE010000046.1 GCA_903931835.1 uncultured Elstera sp. | reverse complement strand
GTAGGAGATCACGACAACCACGACCGCGATGCTGATCGGATGCGCGTAAGCCGCGACCGAGTCGAACGTGCTGAGCTTTTCAGCCAGCCGGTCGGCGATCGAGGCGCCACCGAACGTCCCGATCAGCATGTTCACCACGGTGATGCCGATCTGAACGGTCGAGAGGAATTTTGTCGGGTCGCTGAGTAGATCAAGCGCCTTCTTGGCGCCAGCGTCACCCTGCTCGGCCATATGCTTCAGCCGGGCGCGGCGGGCGGAGACGATCGCCATCTCACCCATCGTGAAGAGCCCGTTGACCAGAATGAGCAACAGGATGATCAGTACTTCGGCAGCCATGGCAAATAGCGACAATCAACGCGGGGGACCAACGCGGTATCATCGGGAAAATACCGGCGCACGTCAAATCAACGCTGCAATGCGAGACAGCCGGCCTCCGGCGAGGCCGTCTTAGCGGCTAATCCCGGTCAGTTGACCGCATGCCAGGTTCCGTCTGGCGACTGACAGGCTGTCCCGGTCGTGGTCTGCTGAGCGCCGTCGACCGTGATGCTGCCCTGATAGGGACGGCAATTCTTGCCATCGGTGCCAGCCGGCGGCGGAGCCGCTTGCTGCTGCTGGTAATATTGCTGCTGCTGATAATATTGCGGCTGCGGGGCCTGCTGATAGACGGTCGGCGCCTGCTGATAGACGACCGGCGGGGCGACCGCTGCGGGCGGGTAGTAATATGGCGCGTAATAGCCAGGGGCGTAATAATAGGGATTGTAGTAGCCGCCGTAGCCGCAGCAATACGGGCCGACGCCGAGGCCTAGGCCGACACCAACGAAAACACGCGCCTCCGCCGGCTGTGCTGCAACTGTCGCCACCATCACGCCGAGTGCCAGGGCCGAGGCGGCGAGCAGCCTGCGAGCCAGCGCCTTTCCATCAAATCCACTCATCGCACTCTCCTTGAAAGCGAACCGCGTTATCTACCAGCTATACGTTTATCTGGGTGGATTTGCTTTGTTTTCAACGCGAATTTTTTGCTGAGGCGGCTAAGGACAAGCGTTCCGTCAGGATGAATGGCGCCTGGTTCTCGGCCTGCTCGAACAGGCAGAGATCGGCGACTGGCTGCGTCGCTGTCCGAAATTCAGTTATGCGCGATGTGAGGATCGGCAGGACAAGCTTGGCTTCCTCATCGCTCAATCGTTCGGTCAAGGTGATGTGAAAACCGAACTGATCGAGCACATAAGGATAACCCCAGCGGAGCAGCAATTCGTCCTGGCGCGGGGTGAGCCCACCAGCGCGCCGGCGCGCGATTTCTGCCTCAGCCGCCGGGCGCCGAAAGCGGTCCAACTCGGTCACGCAGGCATCGGCCAGTGCGGCCAGCGGAGGCGAGGCAGCCTGTGGCGTCAGCGCCAGAAATCCTTGATGCCGCACAAGCTGCAATGACGGTACGTCGAAGGCGGCATGACCGGCCGCGAGAACCGCCAGAGCCTCAACCAGCGCGCCCCGCGTGAGGCCGTCGGCCAGGGCGAAAGGTGGCTTCAGCGTCGCGTGCAGCCCATAAAGCCGGGGCGACTCGGTGATCCGCCGCCACGTCACGTTATCCAACGCGCAATCGGGCGGCGGACCCGCCTCGGGCGAGCGGCAATCGCGGCCCAGCCACCAGCTGCCAAACCGGTAGAGTTCGGTATCCTCCTGCGGACAGAAATACACGCCGTAGCGCCGTGTCATGCGTCGCCACCCACCGGTTTGCGGTTGTTCTTGGTCTCGCTAGTAGCCCGCTTGGCGCCAAGCCGGCGCTCGCGCGAACCGGCGGTCGGGCGTGTCTTGACGCGGCGGCGCGGCGGCTCAGCGGCCGCAGCGATCAGGGCAATAAGCCGGTCCAGCGCATCCTCGCGATTACGCTCCTGGCTGCGGAATCGCTGGGCATCAATCACGATCACGCCATCCTGGCTCATCCGCCGCCCGGCAAGACGGGCGAGACGCGCCTTCACCTCATCGCTCAGTTCCGCCGCCGCCGCGTCAAAGCGCAGCTCAACCGCGTTGCTGACCTTGTTGACGTTCTGTCCGCCGGGCCCCGACGCCCGCACGAAGGTAAAACTGACATGGCGGTCGTCGATCGCAATGGTCGGTGTAATCCGAAGCAGCATCGCCCTAGCGCCCCCGACGCAACCGGCCGGCTAACCAGCCGCCACCGGCGATCGGCCAGGTTGGATTAGCGGCAAATGCCCGTCCCGCCAATGCCGACATGCGCCCGAGCTTTCCGTGGGCAGCCAAGGCCGCCATCTGAACGGTGATCTGCCGCGCGTGCCAAAGTCGGGCAAGCTTGCGCTCCTCCCCCCCGATTGAACGGTCCGCCAAAATCGCCTCGGCAATCGCACGGTACTCATCATAGGCCGGCAGCAGCTTCATCCAGTCGTGATGCATGGTGAGCGAGCCATCGTGGCTGCGAAAGCAGTAGAGCAGCTGATCGAGTTCAGTAACCGGCACCCCGGCGCGCAATAGGCGCAGCAGCCACTCGCGATCGCTTGCGATCCGCCAGCGCTCGTCAAACAGACCAACCGCGTCGAATACGGTGCGCCGCACGAACAGCGCATTGATAGCAGGCGTTCCCATCATGATCCGCATCCGATCAAGCCCTGGCGGATAAAGCGTCCGGAAAGCGACGCCATCCTCATCCAACAAGGCGGCGGCGCCATGCACCGCGACAATCGTCGGATCCTCAAACGCGACGGCGAGGCGATTGAACGCACCGGGGCCAAGCAAATCATCGCTGTTGAGATTGCCGATGACAGAACCGGTCGCCGCCTGGATACCCATATTCAAGGCGCGATAGACCGAACTGCCCGGCGCATCGATCAGCCGGATCGTCAGGTCGCCGCGATCGCGTATGCGCGCCTGCGTGCCGTCATGCGATCCGCCGTCGACGATGATCAGCTCCAGCGCCTCGCCAGCACTCTGCGCCACCACACTGTCCAGCGCCGCGTCGATCAGCGATACGCGGTTGAGCACCGGCATGACCAGCGAGAGGAAAACCATGGTGCTGTTTAGCTTCTTAAATTCCGGGGGATGCTATATGACGGCCGGAACGGTCCGGCGCTGACGTTTGAGCTGCAAGCGTTAGGGGAATCGGCCGGTCAAATCAATGGAAAGCACCTTGGCCCAACCCGTTGTCAGCGTCGTCATACCGGTGTTCAACCGCTACGACAGCCTGTCAGCAGCGGTAGCGTCCGCGCTGGCGCAGACGGAACGGGACATTGAGGTTATCGTTGTCGACGACGGATCGACACCACCCTTGACGCGTGACCGCCTGCCCGACGATCCGCGCGTTGTCGTGTTGACCCATGAACGCAATGCGGGTGCCGCTGCGGCGCGCAACACCGGAATCAAGAACGCCAAGGGCGACTTCATCGCCTTCCTTGATTCCGATGATCGATGGGACAGCCAGAAGCTTACCGCACAGGTCGCGTTAATGCGGCGGGAACCGGCGGCGATCGGCGGCTGCATCACCGGTTTTCGGTCCGCAGATGGCGTGGTTGGGGAGTTGCCCAAGGTTGGACCGGATCTGACAGCACGGCTGCTGCTCGGCTGCAACCTCAATCCCGGCACGACTCTGCTCTGCCGGCGCGATGTATTCGACGCGATCGGCGTGTTTGATGAGCATTATGCGCGGCTGGAGGATTGGGACTGGCTGCTGCGCTTTGCCCCACATTTTGGCTTGGCCGCAGTGCCCGAACCGCTCGTGGTCATTTCACCGAGTGGGTCCGGCACAGGTGCCGGCACCCGCGCCGCCTTGCGCCGGCTGAAGGAAACGCATCTGGGGCCGATCCGAAAGCGAAGCTGGCGCGCGGCATGGATTTTCCGCTCCAGCCTGGCGCTCGAACACGCCGCGATCCATTACCGGGAGGGCCATTACGGTCTGGCCTGTCTGCGCCTGCTGCAATCCCTGCTCATGTACCCGCTACGTGACCGAGCCTTCGCCCGTCGAATGCTGAGCCGCGCCCGCTCGGCCCTAGCGCCAGCGCGCTGACCAGGCCTGCAACATGAGCACGGTCCACAGCGGGTATTGCCAGTTCTTGGCGCCGCTCAAATGCTCCGCCCAAGCGCGCCGGATCGGCACCGGCCTCAACAACCCTTCCTCGGCTAAACGCGTGGGATCGAGCAGGCTCTCCGCCCATTCCCGCAACGGTCCTCTGAGCCAGGCGTCGATCGGCACGCCGAAACCCATTTTGGGCCGGTCGATCAGGGCCCTCGGCACGTAACGGTCGAGCACCTGACGCAGCGCCCATTTGCCCTGGCCATCCCGCAACTTCATCGATTTGGGCAGACTCCAGGCGAATTCGACAACCCGATGATCGAGCAGCGGCACCCGGCCCTCCAGCCCCACCGCCATGGTCGCCCGATCAACCTTGGTCAAAATGTCGTCCGGCAGATAGGTCGCCGTATCGAGCACCTGCATGCGCGCGACGAAATCGGGGAATTGCGCGGTGATGCCGCTATCCCACGCAAGGTCGTGCGGCTCGGCGCCGCTCACTACGATGTCATCGGGATTCTGCCACTGGCTGATCATGCGGCGGTAGACAGCACCGGTTGAATCCTCGCCGATCAACCCTGCGAGTTTTTCGAGCTTGTCGCCGGGCTGAGATGGTAACCAGGATCGCGGCAGGCGGGCGGCCAGGCGGTTCAAGGTGGCAGGCGGCATCAGCCGCATGAGGCTGGCGGCACCATGCCGGGCAACGCCCGGGACGCTCGCCAAGCCATGAGCCAGGCGGTCACCCCAAAGATGGCGGTTATAACCGGCAAACACCTCATCCCCGCCATCACCCGACAGCGCGACGGTGACATGGGCACGCGTCAGTTTGGAAACGAGATAGGTCGGGATCTGCGACACATCGGCGAAGGGCTCGTCGAACCATTCGGGCAATTGCGGGATCACATCCAGCGCATGGGCCGGCTCTACATAAAATTCCGTGTGATCCGTGTCGAGATGCCGCGCGACGGCTGCGGCGTGCCCAGCCTCATCATAGCCCTGTTCGCGGAAGCCGATTGAGAAGGTCTTGGCGGCACTCGTCCCGACCACTTGCATGAGGGCGGCGACGGTCGAGGAATCGATACCTCCCGACAAAAACGCGCCCACCGGCACATCTGCGATCAGGCGCAGCCTGACGGCATCACGCAGCAAAGCGTCCAGATGCTCGATCGCCTCCGCCTCTGACATCGGCGCGCGCGCGGCCACGCGCTGGCCGGCGGCGGCGACATCGCGGATATCCCAGTAGCAGATCGATCGCGGCGCCTCGCCCCGGCGCCACACCATGATATGGCCGGGGGCGAGCTTCGATGCCTCCTGATAGATGCTGCGCGGCTGGCCGATATAGGCATGGCGCAGGTAGCCGGCGATCGCATCGCGGTCGAGCGTCGGCGCCCAGCCCGGAACCGCACGAAACGCCTTGAGCTGCGACGCAAAGATCAGCCGATGCGCATCCGCAGCGTAATAGAGCGGCTTCACGCCGAGCCGGTCGCGCGCCAGCGTGATCGTGCCGGTCGCACGATCCCACAACACGATGGCGAACATGCCGATGGCGCGCCTGACTGCCGCCTCCACCCCCCAAAGCGCGCAGGCTTCGAGCAGCACTTCGGTATCGGATTGCGTCGATAGGCCCCTACCCGCCGCCTGCAATTCCCGCCTGATCTCGGCGTAGTTATAAATCTCACCATTGAAGTTGATGACGTAGCGGCCATCGGCCGACTGCATCGGCTGAGCGCCGCCCGGGCTTAGATCGATGATGGCGAGGCGGCGTTGACCGAGCACGATGCCGCTAGCCGCATCCACCCATACATCGCCGCTATCGGGACCGCGATGAAACAGCGCGTCGTTCATCGCCTGGCCGATCGAGATCAGCGTATCCCGGCTGGTCTCAGCGCGCCAGTCGATCATCCCGGCTATGCCGCACATCGGCGTTTCACTCTCTTGAACGGGGGTGGCATGGTTCTATCGGCTGCGGCAACCAATGACAATCCTCATGCCGCCACCCTCTGCGCTTGCATTTTTTGCGGCGACGACGCACCGTGGCGCCGCTCGCGACGAGGCTCTCTCGGACAGTAACAGGAAGCGTTCCCCCTTGAAGATCCTCGTAACCGGTGTCGCCGGTTTTATCGGCTCCCATGTCGCCACGGCCCTGATCGAACAGGGGGCAAGCGTCCTCGGCATCGACAATGTGAATGATTATTACGATGTCCGGCTGAAGGAAGCGCGGTTGAACCGCCTCGGCAGCCTGCCGCGTTTCAAGTTTGAACGCACCGACATATCTGATCGCGCCGCCTTGATGGCGCTGGCCGAGCGGCACAAGGATGTGACCGGCATCGTGCATCTGGCGGCCCAGGCGGGCGTGCGCTATTCGCTGATCAATCCTTACGCCTATGTCGACGCCAATCTGATGGGCCAGGTGACGATGTTCGAGCTCGCCAAGCGGTTGCCCAATCTGGCGCATATCGTCTACGCGAGTTCGTCATCGGTCTATGGCGGCAATAAAAAGTCGCCGTTCAGCGTGCAGGATCCCGTCAAACGCCCGATCTCACTCTATGCCGCGAGCAAACGAGCGGATGAGCTGATCGCCTATACTTATAGCCATCTCAATGGCATGCCGGCCACGGGCTTGCGCTTCTTCACGGTCTATGGACCCTGGGGACGGCCTGATATGGCGGCCTATCTATTCACCGACGCGATCCTGGCCGGCCGGCCAATCAAGGTCTTCAACCATGGCGAGATGCAGCGCGATTTCACCTATGTCGACGATATCGTCGCCGGTGTCATTGCCGCCCTGCACCGCCCGCCGGAGCCGGACGAAGATGGCGTGCGTCATCGCGTCTATAATCTCGGCAATGACCGGCCTGAACAGCTCAGCCATTTCATCGACGTGCTGGAGACGGCGCTAGGGCGCAAGGCCGAGCGCGAATTGCTGCCAATGCAGGCAGGGGACGTAGCCGCAACCTGGGCCGACATCACGGAAAGCCGGCGCGATTTGGGGTTCGAGCCAAAAGTCTCGATCGAGGAAGGCATTCCGCGCTTCGTCGATTGGTACCGGAATTATAACGGCATCGCAAAGGCAGTGCCGGTCGCAGCGCCGCGACAGCGCAAAATCCTGATCGACGGGGTTATGTTCCAATACCTCGATTCCGGCATCGCCCGGCTGTGGCGAGGCCTGCTGACGGAATGGGCGACCGATCCCGAGTTTGCCGGGCAAATCCTGCTGCTCGATCGCAATAACACGGCACCCCGCATCCCGGGCATTGCGAGCCGCACGATCAAGGCTCATGACTATGACCGTACCGGCGCCGACAGCCTGTATCTGCAGAGCATTTGCGACGCCGAAGGCGCTGATCTATTCGTCTCGACCTACTACACGACGCCAACGACGACGCCGTCGATCTTCTACGGCTACGACATGATCCCGGAAGTGATCGGCGCTGACCTCACTGAGGAATGCTGGCGCGAAAAGCACCGGGCGATCGAACACGCCTGTCGGCATGTCGTGATTTCGCAAAGCTCGGCCCGCGATCTGGAACGGCTATTCCCGATCATCAGGCCGGGCAGCACCCTGGTTGCCTATTGCGCACTGGCAAGCGGGTTCGACGTCGCGGACGAGGCGACGATCGCGGCCTTCCGCAAACGCCACGGCCTGTCCAAGCCCTATCTTCTGACGGTCGGCGACCGCACCGGCGTCGCGGGATACAAGAACGGCGTGCTGATCTTCAAGGCGTTGGCCGAGATGGCGGAAGCCGGCGATTTCGACCTTGTCCTGGTCGGCGGCCAGCAGGAGATCGAGCCGGAGTTGAGGGCCATCAAGATCAAAAGCACCGTGCGCCACCTGCGCCTGAGCGACGGCGAATTGAAGGCGGCTTATAGCGGGGCCGTCGCCCTGCTCTACCCGTCGCGCTATGAAGGCTTCGGCCTGCCGATACTGGAAGCAATGGCGTGCGGCTGCCCGGTCATCACCTGCGCCAATTCCTCCATCCCCGAAGTGGCGGGATCGGCAGCGATTTACGTCAGCGAGGATTCACCGTCCGAGCTCGCTGATGCGATCCGGCAGATCGTCGATCCGAAAATCCGTGCCGCCAGGATCGCCGCCGGACTGGCGCAGGCCGCCGGGTTTCCGCCTTCCCGCATGGCGGCGACCGTCAAGGCGATCTTCTCGACCGTCACGCTCATCCCGCCGGCGAAGATCTGGCTCGATTTCAGGGAAACCCAGGTCGGTAAAATTCCCTGGCGGCGGTGGCGGCGGCGTCTGCCTGCCCCGGTCCGGTCGCTTGCCAAGAAGCTGATGCGGCAGGCACGGCGCGGCGTTAATCTGGGCCGCCGTGTCGTGCGCCTGGTCCGACGAATTCGCTCGGAATTCTCAGCCTAATTCGTGCCGAATTTGCGCGTCGAGTATTCCGACAAGAGACGCCTTACTTCCGGCAGATAGGGCTGCTGGCCATAGGTCGTCTTCTGCCGGTCATGCGTCCGGCTGCAGGCGAGATATTCCGGGATATGGACGATCGTGGCACCGACCGCCGCCATCCGGACCCATAAATCGTAATCCAGCACATAATAGAGATCGAGACGGAGCTGACCGCCGCTGCGCCGCCAGATATCGCCTGAGAAGAACACCTCGGGCTGGAAGAAGAACGCCGAACTTTGCCATTGGCCGTCAAAATCGAGCAAATGGTCGAGCGGCAGTGGTACTGGCCGGCCGAGCGGCAGGCGGGTGTGGTGGTTATACATCACGACATCGCGCGACAAGCCGATCTGCCGGCACCCGCCGACCACCATATCGGTGCCGTATGCTAAAAACGCCTGCGCCACACGGAACAATGCCCCCGGCTCCAGCAGATCGTCGCTGTTGAGCCAAGTGAAAATCTCACCCGTGGCCCGATTCAAGCCCTTATTGAGACCGTCCGTCTGGCCTTCATCCGGTTCGATCACCAGCACGTCGAAATGGCTGCGATAGCGTTCGAGTATCTCGATGCTGCCGTCATCCGACTGACCGTCGATCACGATCAGCTCCAGATTGGGATAGTCCTGACCCAGAATGGACCGGATCGCCTCTTCAACAAACTGTGCCTGATTGAAGCTGACCATAACGACCGAGATTTTTGGCCACGCGACAGTTGCAATACGCGACGCGATCGGAACTCTGGCGTCATCCAGCGGATCGAGCCATGTGTCAGGCAGCGTCTCAAACAAGGCGAACCCGTGCTCGACCAGGCTCGGCTCGCCGAGTTCCGCCGCATGGTCGGCATGGCTTAGGAGGAGCCGCTGGTGCCGTCGCAAACGTCCCTTGAGCAGGCCAAGCAAGGTGGCATCCGCTACGGCGTCCAGGACGATCGTCTTGACGATCCCCAGATGATCCATGCGATCGGACAGGAAGGCCGCCAGGCTACCGGGTTTCGTCTCCTCAAGCCGCGACCGATCGGCGTCGATGGCGAAGCCGTCACCGGCGTGAACACGGATCATATTCTGTCCCGCCGCACGGACTGAAACTGCCAGCGCTTCACTGGCATCGCCGTTGCCGCTGATCAGGAAAGGCCCGTGTTCGACGACCGCCGCGTTAAAGGACAGAGTTGGCGCCGGATAGAGTGACGACGCGGCTTTCTTGCCGCACAGTCGCGCGACGGCGCGGCGCAGCCGGTCAGCCAGCGGAAACAGCCGATAACGGCGCAGCAGCCGCCCGATTTCCTGGCGCAGCAAGACGCGCACGGTGCGCTGGCGCAGCACATCGATCGTTTCAAACAAGTGGATTTCATTGGCGATCAAGCGGTCGCGTTCGCGGATCAGCGCTTCGACCTGGGACGCCAGCTCCGCGCGCGACGGCGCCCCTTTCGCGGCGGGCTTCCGCACCGACTGATCAGGATGAACCAGCTTCACAATCCGGCGGGCATTAGGATCCGATTTCAAGCATCACGCCTTTACGATGGTTGCCGCAACCACGCCCGCTCGTGCACAGGCATTGCGTGTGTCGATGACCAAAGGGCAAGCCTCAACCAACCCCGCGTAATCCACGCCGTCATGATCGGTCGCAATCACCGCCGCATCGAAACCCGCGAGTGCGGCACGCGACCAGTCAAGAGAGATACGGCCCGATAGCGCCGCATGTTCCCGGGACGGCAGGATTTCCGGGATGTAGGGATCATAATACGCGACGATCGCTCCGCGCGCCTCAAGCAACTCGATCAATTTCAACGATGGGCTTTCGCGCACGTCATCGACGTTCTTCTTATAGGCAAGGCCGATCAGCAAAATCTTCGCGCCGTTCAGGCCGCGCCCTTGATGCTTGTCGAGCGCATCTGCAACGCGCCCGACCACATGCCGCGGCATGGCCGTATTGATCTCGCCCGCCAACTCGATGAAACGCGTCGAGATATCGTGCTCGCGCGCCTTCCATGTCAGATAAAACGGATCGATCGGCACGCAATGACCGCCAAGGCCAGGCCCTGGGTAGAACGGCATAAAGCCAAATGGCTTGGTCTTCGCGGCGTCGATTACTTCCCAGATATCAATCCCCATCGCTTCGTAGACGATTTTTAGTTCGTTGACCAACGCGATATTGACCGCGCGGAAGATATTCTCCGTCAGCTTGACCGCCTCGGCAGTCGCCGTCGAGGAAACCCTGACGGTTGATATGACGAACTGTTCGTAAAATGCTTGCGCGAGATCGAGGGCAGTCTCGCCATCGCCGCCGACAACTTTTGGAATCCGCTTGGTCTGGAATTCGGCATTCCCCGGATCTTCGCGTTCCGGTGAATAGGCCAGAAAGAAATCGCGACCCGAAATCAGGCCGCCAGCCTCCAGGATCGGCGTCATGACGCCGCTGGTTGTCCCGGGATAGGTCGTTGATTCCAGCACGACAACGTGACCGGGGCGCAAATGGGGGGCGATGGCCCGTGTCGTCTGTTCGACGAAGGAGAGATCGGGTTCCCGGTGGCGGGTCAGCGGCGTCGGCACACAGATCAGCATAATGTCGACCTGGCCGAGCTCGGTAAAATCGCTGGTTGCCCGAAACCGGCCGCCCGCGACCAGTGCAGCGATGGTCGCCGCCGGTATATGATGGATATAGGACTGCCCTGCATTGAGCCGATCGACCTTGGCCTGGTCGACATCAAAACCGATTACCGAGAAACCGACCCCGGCAATCGCATCAACTAAGGGCAGGCCGACATAGCCGAGCCCGATCACACCCACATGAGCGGTTCGACCGCTCAAACGCTGGCGCAAGGCTTCAAGATCAAATTTGGGCATGTTCGACATTATCCGCCGGGTTAGATCACGCGCGAAGCGGGTGTTTCAAGAGTTGTCGATAAAGTCCAAGCGTCGCCTGGATGATACGGGGCTCGGCAAACACCTCGTCGATCAGCTTGCGACCCGCCGCCCCATAGGCCGCCCGACGCGCCGGATCGGTCGCCAAAGCCTCGATCGCATCGGCAAGTGCAGCACCATCTCGCGCCGGCACCAGGATCGCGTTGACGCCACTCTGCGCGATCTCCCGGCACCCTGGAACATCGGTTGCGACGATCGGCCGGCCACAGGAAGCCGCCTCCAGCAACGATTTCGGCAGGCCCTCGCGATAGGACGGCAATACGGCGATATGGGCTGTCGCCCAAACGTGAGCGATATCGTCGGTTGGCCCTTGCCAGACCAGCGAGCCGGAACTGGTCAGCTCATCGATCTCGGTCGCGCTGAGGCCGGTCGGATTGTCGGGGTCGAGCGGCCCGATCAGCGTCAGACTGACAGCGCATCCGCGCGATGCCAGAATTCGGCCGGCCTCGGCGAACTCGATCACGCCTTTATCACGCAGTGCGCGCGATACCATCGCCGCAACAATCGGCGGACCAGGCGGCTCCGGCGAGGGCCGATACAGAGTTGCGTCGACACCGGAGCCTGGGATCAGCGCGAGACGCCCCTCGGCGACGCCAATCCGATCGACCAAGGCGCGGCGATCGTCACCGTTCTGGACGATCACGACGCTGCCCGGACGATCAATAAGCCAGCGTAGCACCAGCCGCAACGGCCGCCCGATCAACCGGGCGCGAAAATCCGATCCGATAAAGACATAGCCAAGCCCGGTCAGCGCGTTGATCTGCGCCTTTACGCCAGCAATCCGCGCGGCCAGCGCACCGAACACGACACCCTTGAGCGCCACATGATGCACCAGATCCGGTTTCTCGCGCCGATACAGTCGAACCAGTGAAGCAATCGCCCGAAAATGGCCGAAAATGCCGTCGCCACTGCGCCGCCATGGCAGGGGTATGACGGCGAAGCCTTCCGCCGCCATCAGATCGCCGTGTTCGCGCACCCGCGTCGCCACTAGGACACGATAGCCCGCGTCCCGCGCAGCGCGGGCAAGCGCCAAGCGGTGGGACCAGAAATACCAATCCTCCGTAACGACGAATATGAGGGTCTCAGTCTGAACCAATTCGGGCGGCATAATAGCGTGTTCATACAGGGTAGCGCCGCGAATGTCGTGCCACCCGATCGCCCCCGTGCTAGCATCAATGATCCAGCGGGAGTCCGGCAATGTCCGAGATATCCCGCGATCTGGCGCTGATCGACGCCCGGCCAAGCTTTGTCAAAGTTCGGGCGGATGATGCGGTGTTAAGTGCGAAACTCGCCGCCGCCGCGTCATAGAGGTTGAATGACGCAGCTGCGGAAGCCACGTTGACTAACGCCGCCTAACCTTCTATAGGGAAGGCCAAATTTCGACCGGAGTTATGGTTTCGTGAAACGTACTTATCAGCCCAGCAAGATCGTCCGCAAGCGCCGGCACGGATTCCGCGCGCGGATGGCCACCGTCGGCGGGCGCAACGTCATCAACGCACGCCGCGCCCAGGGCCGTAAGCGCCTCTCGGCCTAGCACCAGAATTTCGGGCGGACGCGATGCCACAGCGGTTATCGCATCTGAAAAGCCGCGCCGAATTCTTAAGGATCGCAGGCGGCCGTCGTAAATCCGCACATGCCGGGCTCGTCCTGCAAGTGGCCGAGCAACCCCAAGGGGTATCGGACGGTGCCCGCGTCGGCTATACGGCCAGCCGCAAGGTTGGCGGGGCCGTGATTCGCAACCGCGCCAAGCGTCGTCTGCGTGCCGCTGTCCGCGAAGTCTTGGCAGCGCATGCATTGCCCGATCACGATTACGTGCTGATTGCGCGCCAGGAGACGGCAACCCTGCCCTGGGCCGAATTGCTGCGCAATCTGGAAGCGGCTTGCCGCCGCGTCAAGGCGTGGCGGGCTGAACCTTGAGCCCGCTTGCCCGTTGCCTGCGTGGGTTCGTACGGCTCTACCAGATGACCTTGTCGCCGATCATCGGGCCGGTCTGCCGTTACGATCCGAGTTGTTCGCATTATGCCGTGACGGCGCTTGAGACACATGGCGGGTTTCGCGGCTCGTGGCTTGCCCTGCGGCGTCTGGCGCGATGTCATCCCTGGGGGGGTCGCGGATATGATCCGGTACCCCCACCTAAGCACAACCATGAAACAAGGTCGGATCGTCTCCGGCCCTCTTTGGAAAATTGAGCACCGCCTGATGATGGAACAGCGCAATCTCGTCCTCACCATCGTCCTGTCCCTGCTGATCTTGCTGGGCTTTCAGTATTTCTACGAGCGCCCGCGGATGCTTCAGCAGCAGGCGCTGCAGCAACAGGCAGCCGAAGAGGCGGAAAAATCGAAGCCGGCACCCGCCGCGCGCAGCACCGCTGAACCCGGCACGCCGTCGGCCGATACGCTGATTGACAAGGCTGTTGACGGCGAGCGCGACCGCGCAACCGTGATCGGCGAGGCTTCGCGCGTGAAGATCGATACGCCGCGCGTTTCCGGCTCAATCAACCTGACCGGCGCCAGGCTCGACGATTACACGCTGAAGACCTATCACGAGACGGTCGATCCAAAGAGCCCGGACGTAACGCTGCTCAACCCGCTCGGCACCGCCGATGCCTATTACGCCGAGTTCGGCTGGAGCTCGGCCGACAAGTCCATTGCCGTGCCCGGCCAGGAAACGCATTGGACGGCGGATCACCCCGTGCTGACGCAGGACCAGCCGGTGTCGCTGACCTGGGATAACGGTGCGGGCCTGCGGTTTATCCGACAGTTCTCGATCGACGCCAATTTCATGGTCAGCGTCACCAGCCGGGTGGAGAATTCCACCCAAGCGCCCGTCACCCTTTATCCCTATGCGCTGGTGTCGCGCACCGGCACGCCAAAGACGCTCGGCTATACCATCCTGCATGAAGGCGTCATCGGCGTGACCAATGGCGTGCTGCAGGAAGCGAAGTTCGGCAAGATCGACCTTGGCGCCCCAGTGTCGCAGAAAACTACGGGCGGCTGGCTCGGCCTGACCGACAAGTA
The DNA here is from genome assembly GCA_903931835.1 of uncultured Elstera sp. Taxonomy (GTDB): domain Bacteria; phylum Pseudomonadota; class Alphaproteobacteria; order Elsterales; family Elsteraceae; genus CAIZEE01. Next base: position 3,239 of record CAIZEE010000046.1, on the reverse strand, counting down.
CTGGCTGGTGGCCCTGATCCCGGATCAAAAAGCCTCGGTCAAAATGAGCTACACCTATGCCAAGCCGCATGGCGCCGACAAATACCAGGTGGATTATCTGGGTGACGGCGAAACGGCCGAGCCCGGCGGCGCCATCGACGCCTCGCAGCGCATCTTTGCCGGTGCGAAGGAAGTGAAGCTGCTCGAACATTATCGCGACGAACTCAGCATCCCGCTTTTCGAATATGCCGTCGATTGGGGTTGGTTCTTCTTCCTGACCCGGCCGATTTTCGCACTGCTCGATTTCATCTACTCGCTGGTCGGCAATTTCGGCATCTCCATCCTGATCCTGACCGTGGTGATCAAGGCGATCTTCTATCCGATCGCCAGCCGCTCCTTCGTCATGATGAGCAAGATGAAGGCGCTGAACCCGAAGCTGCAGGAGCTGAAGGAGAAATGCGGCGATGACAAGGTCAAGCTGAACCAGGAAATGATGGCGCTGTATAAGCGCGAGAAGGTCAATCCGGTGTCCGGCTGCCTGCCAGTCCTGCTGCAGATCCCGGTGTTCTTCTCGCTCTACAAGGTGCTGTTCGTCACCATCGAAATGCGCCATCAGCCGTTTTATGGCTGGATCCGGGATCTGTCGGCGCCCGATCCGACCACCATCGTCAATCTGTTTGGCCTGATCCCCTTCGACGCACCGTCCTTCCTGATGCTGGGTGCGTGGCCGCTGATCCTCGGTGTCACCATGTTCTTCCAGCAGCGCTTGAACCCGCAGCCGACCGATCCGGTGCAGGCCAAGGTGTTCATGTTCATGCCGCTGGTCTTCACCTTTATGATGGCGAAATTCCCGGCTGGCCTCGTGATCTATTATTCCTGGAACAATCTGCTGACGATCCTGCAGCAGACGCTGATCATGCGTCGCCGGGGGACCGCCTGATCGCCACCATGGATGACGTCGAACTGGCCCAGCAGCTGGAGATCGGCCGTAAGCTGTTCGCCGGCGAATGCCGATTTGTGGCAGCCGTGGCCGAACTTGACCGGCTGCCACAGGCCTGGCTAACCGAGATCGCCTTTGCCGGCCGTTCCAATGTCGGCAAATCGAGCCTGATCAATGCGCTGACCGGCCGCAACACGCTGGCTCGCACGTCCAACACCCCTGGCCGTACCCAGCAGCTCAATTTCTTCTCGCTGGCCGATCGGCTGCTGCTGGTCGACATGCCGGGCTATGGCTATGCCGAGGCAGCCAAAACCGAAATCCGGCGCTGGACCGAAGTGATCGATGTCTATCTGAAAGGCCGTTCCACGCTCCGCCGCGTGCTGATCCTGGTCGACGCCAGGCACGGGCTGAAACCCAACGACATCGACATGATGAAGCGGCTGGACAAGGCCGCCGTCGCCTATCAGATCGTACTGACCAAGGGCGATAAGCTGAAACCCGCCGGCCTGGCGACGCTGATCGACGAAATGCTGATCGCCCTAAAGAAACACCCGGCGGCTCATCCGGTCATTCTGGCGACCAGTTCAGAGACCGGTTCCGGCATTCCGGAGCTGCGCGCCGCCCTTGCCGAGTTTGCCGTTGAGACGCCGATCCCCCCGCCCTTCGCGTGAACCTGCTATGCGCCCGCGAATCGCCGCTGGCGTCCGAGCGCCCCTCATGGTAACCCGTCCGGCCATCACCGCTCCCTCTTCGAGAGTTCCGTAATGTCTGGAACCGCCCCCCCCGATCACACCGTCAACTGGTTTGCCAAAGCGGAAACCCTGTCGGAGGCGTTACCCTATATGCGTCGGTTTGCCGGCAAGACCTTCGTGATCAAATATGGCGGCCATGCCATGGGCGATCAGAACCTGGCCAATCTGTTTGCGCGCGATGTCGTGCTGCTGAAGCAGGTCGGCATTAACCCCGTTGTCGTGCATGGCGGCGGCCCGCAGATCGGCGCGATGCTGGAGCGCCTGAAGATCAAAAGCTCCTTCGTCGACGGTCTGCGCGTGACCGATGCGGAGACGGTTGAGATCGTCGAGATGGTTCTGGCCGGCAGCATCAACAAGGCGATTGTCGCCGCGATCAACGCCGCGGGCGGCAAGGCCGTCGGCCTGTCCGGCAAGGATGGCGACATGATCCGCGCGCGCCGCCTGACCCGCACGACGATCGATCCGGATTCGCATATCGAACGCGTGCTTGATCTGGGTTTCGTCGGTGAGCCGGAGGCGATCGACCCCGCCATCCTGTCGGTCTTCGCCCGCTCCGACATCATTCCGGTGATCGCGCCCACCGGTATTGGCAGCGACGGCGCGACCTATAACATCAACGCCGATACCGTGGCCGGCGCCATCGCGGCCGCCCTCAACGCCACTCGCCTGTTGATGCTGACCGATGTCGTCGGTGTGCTCGACAAGGATAAGCGTCTGATTGCCAAGCTGACGCTTGAGAGCGCCCAGGCGCTGATCGCCGATGGCACGATTTCGGGGGGCATGATCCCCAAGATCGAAACCTGCACCAGCGCCGTCATTCAGGGCGTCGAGGCCTCGGTCATTCTGGACGGCCGCGTGCCGCATGCCCTGCTGCTGGAGATTTTCACCTCAGGCGGCGCCGGGACGCTGATCCAGCGGTGACCCTGCCGCCTCGACCGCGCCTGCCCAAGGTCGGCGAGGCAGATGAACGCGTCTGGATCTTCGATCTCGACAACACGCTGTACCCGGCATCGAGCAATCTGTTCGATCAGGTCGATCAGCGCATGCAGGCCTTTATCGTCGAGCATCTGAAGCTGCCGCCGGATCAGGCCAAGGCGACGCAGAAGCATTTCTACCGCACCTACGGCACGACGCTGCGCGGGCTGATGGAAGTGCACGGCATGGCGCCCGAGATCTTTCTCGACTACGTCCATCAGATCGACTTGACCGTAATCGCCGCCAACCCGGCGCTCGATCAGGCGCTAGCCGGATTGGTCGGCCGCAAACTGATCTTTACCAATGGTTCCGTCCAACATGCCGAGAACGTGATGAGCCGCCTCGGCATCGCCCATCATTTCGAGATCATCTTCGACATCGCCGCCGCCGGCTATATCCCCAAGCCCGATCGCGCCAGCTACGATTTGCTGCTGCAGCGCCACGCAATCGACGCGACCAAAGCCTGCATGGTTGAGGATTTGCCGCGCAATCTGGTGCCCGCGCATGCGGCCGGCATGACGACGGTATTGGTCTCTGGCAACCATGAACTGACCGAGATCGATGCAGAGGGACCGCATATCCACAACCGGACG
>CAIZEE010000045.1 GCA_903931835.1 uncultured Elstera sp. | reverse complement strand
CGTGATCAGCGCCGCCGGCCTGCTCAACATTCCCGCCTATCCCAACATCCCCGGCATGGAGAGCTTCAAGGGCGCAATGTTCCACGGCGCCCGCTGGGATCATTCTTGCGACCTCACCGGCAAAACCGTCGCCGTCATTGGCACCGGCGCATCGGGCATGCAGATTGCGCCCTCGATTGCCCCTAAAGTGGGCAAGCTGCTGGTGTTCCAGCGCTCACCGCATTGGGTACGCCCCAATCCGCTTGTCTTCAAAAAGGTGTCGGACGAGTGGAAGTGGGCGCTCGCCAACATTCCATATTATAACAAATGGTATCGCTTCCTGCTGCTGTGGGCAACCGCCGATGGCCTGCTGCCGCAGATGCGCAAGGATCCGAACTGGCAGCAGCCAGGCTCGCTCAATGCGGAAAACCAGCGCATCCGTGAGTGGCTGGAAGGCCATATCCTGGAACAGGTTGGCGGCGACAAGGAACTGGCTGCCAAGCTGACCCCGGCCTTTCCGCCCTACGGCAAGCGGATGCTGCGCGATGGCGGCTTTTTGAAGATGCTGACCCGCGACAACGTCGAGCTGATCACCGGCCCGATTCCGTGCTTCACCGAGGATGGGATCGTCGATGAACACGGCACCGAGCACAAGGTGGATGTGATCGTGCTGGCAACCGGCTACAAGGCCCAATGCCCGCTCTATCCGATTGAAGTGGTGGGCACCCACGGCAGCATCCGCGACCATTGGGGCGAGGACGATCCACGCGCGCACCTGGGCATCGCTGTGCCGGACTTTCCGAACCTGTTCCTGATCTATGGGCCGAACACCAATCTGGGGCATGGCGGATCGGCGCTGTTCCATTCCGAATGCCAGATCCGCTACATCATGCAGGCCCTGCGCGAGATGGTGGAACGCGATGTCGACGTGCTGGCGGTCCGGAAAGAGCCCTTCCAGGCCTACAACGACAAGCTGGATGCCGAATTCCAGGGCATGGTGTGGACGCACCCCGGCGTGACCAGCTGGTACAAGAACAAGGCGGGCCGGGTGGTGACCAATTCGCCCTGGGCGCTCAGCGTCTATCACAGCCTGACCGCCGAATTCAATCCGGCGGAGTTCGAGCTGACCAACGTGGCAGCAGAGGCCCTCTGACAGGGCCGGCCAGCGATATTTCAACCGAAATTTGCGCGCACATACAAGGAGAACGAAGTTGGTCGGCACGACAACAACGGCATTGCGAGAAGTTCCACTCAGCATAGCCAACCCAGAACTCATTCCAGCCAAGCGCTACTACGATCCCGAATTCTTCGAGGCGGAGAAGCAGCACTTGTGGCCGCATGTCTGGCAAATGGCGTGTCGGCTGGAAGAACTTCCCCACGTCGGCGACTACACAGTCTATGATATCTTCGACAAATCGGTCATCATGATCCGAACCGCCGATGGGGTGAAGGGCTTTCTCAACGCCTGCCGCCATCGCGGGGTGAAGCTCGCGCATGGTCCGGGCTCGGTCGGCCCCGAGGGTTTTACCTGCCCCTTCCACGGCTGGCGATGGAATGCGCAAGGAGAAAATACCTTCATCTTTGGCCGGCGGATATTCAGCGACGACATCATCACGCCGAATCAGATCAACCTCGCCCCGGTGCGGACGGAATATTGGGCTGGCTGCGCCTTCATCAATTTTGACGACGATGCCCCTGCCTTGCGCGAAAGCCTGGGTCCGGTCGCGGAACGTATGGATGCGCGCCATGCCGACAGACTGAAGATGGACTGGTGGTGCGCAACCGTGCTGCCGACCAACTGGAAGCTGGCGATGGAGGCTTTCATGGAAAGCTACCACGTCATGCAGACGCATCGCCAACTGTACGACCTATCGCCGAATGCCACCCAGCAATATGGCCGCAACGTCGATGACCTCCCCGTCAACGAGGGGCTGAACGGCCCCGAAATGGTGCAGACGATGGTCAACTTCATGGCCAACATCAACGAAGGCATGGGTGGCGGTATCGTCCATGACACCGAAGTGGCGGTGATGGAAAAACTGCGCACGCTGGAAGTGCCGGAATCAGACGCGGCGTCGGCAACCCAGCTGTTCTATGCCAACGCCTGGCGGGATATCGAGCAGGACCTGACTTCGCGCGGAGCCGATGTCTTCGATATCGCCAAGGTCGCGCAAGAGGTGGAATTCAACGCCGTGGAATTCATCTTCCCGCATTTTTTCCTGCTGCCGATGATCGCGGCCATGGCATCGTACCGGATTCGCCCGCTGACGCCGGAAACCTGCCTGTTCGAGATCTGGTCGCTGGTCTTGCGACCCGACGACCAGCCGCATGACACCCCCACCGAACCGACCATGCTGCCCTATAACTCGCCAGATTTTCCCGAAATCCCCCGGCAGGACTATTCCAACCTGCCGATCCAGCAACTCGGCCTCCACAACCTCGATTTCATGCGGATCGGCAAGGGGCTGAACGGTGGCGACAGCGAGGGACTGATCAGCAATTACCAGCGGCTGATCGACGGCTATATTGCCGGACGCGACCCAGAAACGCTGCGCAAAGCGCAAAATATCGTAAACAGCGGGTTCCAGGAGACCATACTGGACATCGGCTTTTGACGGATCGTGAGGCATAAAGCTCGATCAGCGGACAAGGAGGATGAATCAAAGACCGTTCAAGAACTCGACAGGCCGTTGCCGGCCCCGGTCGCCGGGGGCCGATTCCGCATCGTCAATGCCGACGCCCACATTTTTTGGCATGGCCAGTGTCGGGGTGGTGGGGCTG
>CAIZEE010000044.1 GCA_903931835.1 uncultured Elstera sp. | reverse complement strand
TGGGATCACGGTCATTGCGTTTATCGGCAGCGTGTTCTCCCCCTATTACCGCTGGAGTCGGCGTCACGGCGACGGCGATCCGCTCAATCATTGCTCGGTCAATGTAGCGCTCTACGGGGATACGCGCGGCTGGGCGATGACCGAGCGCGGCCGGGGGGCGCTGCAACGCGAGCGTGACTGGCTGGCGATCGGGCCGAGTTCGCTCGCCTGGGACGGCGACGCGCTGACCATCCGACTGGACGAGGTAACGGCCCCGCTGCCATCACGGCTTCGTGGCACGGTACGCGTGCACCCAACCCCGCTGCTCGACTATACGGTCGCGCTTGACGACAGGGGCCACCATCGCTGGTCGCCGATCGGGGCATCCGCAAGAATCGAGGTCGCTCTTGACCGTCCGGACCTAAGCTGGACGGGCCGGGGCTATTTCGACAGCAATTCGGGCGACGCGCCGCTGGAGGACGATTTTACCTCCTGGACGTGGTCGCGCGCGGCAATCGGCGACGGCACGGCAATCCTATATGACGTGTTGCGGCGTGATGGCAGCACGCTTGGCGTCTCGATCCTGACCGACCGCGATGGCGGTGTGCAGGACATCGAGCAGCCAAACCTGGCCAGCCTGCCCCGCACGCTCTGGCGTTTGCCGCGCATGACACGCGCCGATCGGGGCTACCGCCCGAGCGTCCTGCGCCGGCTGGAGGACGCGCCGTTCTATTCCCGTTCGGTATTATCGACCCAGTTGCTTGGACACCAGACGACGGCGGTCCATGAAAGTCTGTCGCTTGATCGTTTCGTCACGCCCTGGACGCAGTTCTGCCTGCCATTCCGCATGCCCCGGGCGCTCATGCGCGCTCGCGCCGCTCCAACCGTTCGAATAGATCGATAACGCTGACGGCTTGTTCGCCGATGCGCCACCAGGCGACCGACTGGGTTATCACGGGCGCATGCGGCAATGGCGCTTCGCTGGCCGCGCGCACCAGAAAGCCGATCTCGGGAACTGGCGCGTCGGGGCTCACCGCCCCGTGCCCGCCCATGACCAGGCCGAGCATCATAAGGTGAAGCTTCGACAGGACCGGCACGACAGCGCGACTGCTCACCGAATCGTAGCGACGTCGCACGACCTCATGGCCGATCGCCGCGTAGAGTCGGCCGGCAACACGGATACCCGGACGACACGATTTCGGCAAATCGGCGATCGCCGGGGCGGCACCGTGGTAGAGCGCGTCGGCGGCGTCTATGACGCGCGCAATGACCGTGCCAAGCGCTGGCGTAAAGACCGGATCCGCGAGCCAGCTATCGGCGTCGATGCCAGCCTCCCTCAGCCAGGCGAGCGGCAAATAAATCCTGCCGGCGCGCGCATCCTCGCCAACATCGCGGGCGATATTGGACAGCTGCATGGCGAGGCCCATCTCGGCAGCACGCGCAATCGTCGCCGGTGCGCGCGCACCCATGATCACTGCCATCAATGCGCCGACGGTACCCGCTACCCGCGCCGCATACCCCCGCAGCGACGGCAGATCCTCATAGCGCCGGCCCTCGGCATCCCACTCGAACCCCTCAATCAGGGCGTCGAGCAGGGCCCGCGGGATGCCGTAATGAACGACCACGACCGCCAGCGCGCGATCAGCGGCAATCGGCAGCGGCTCGCCGCGATAGAGCCGGTCGAGCCGGTCGCGTAACTGTTCGACCGCGACGGGATCGCCACCGCCGAGATCGACCGCGTCATCGGCGATCCGGCAAAACGCATACAGCACCGTCGCCGGGGCGCGCATGGGTGCTGGCAACAACAGCGACGCGGCATGGAAACTGCGCGATCCGCCGCGCAGCAGCGCCCGGCAGGCGGCGAGATCGGCCTCGGCAACGTTAGGCAAAGGCTGCAGCATCGGGCACCACCTGATCGAGAACTTTGGCGGACAGCAAAACGCCGGGCAGCCCTGCCCCCGGATGGGTGCCGGCACCGACCAGATACAGGCGCTCCACCTCTTCGCTGCGGTTATGCGGCCGGAACCAGGCGCTTTGCGTCATTACCGGCTCCAACCCGAAGGCAGCACCTTGAAAAGACGATAACCGGTCGCGGAAATCGAGCGGCGTAAGCAGCCGGGACGTCACGATCTCGTCCTGCACCCCCGGCAGCAGCGTTTCGTCGAGATGCCGGGCAATCGCTTGACGGTACCGCTCGGCGGTCACCTGCCAGTCAACCCCGCTGGCCAGATGCGGCACCGGAGACAGCACATAGAAGGCATCGCAGCCCTCGGGGGCGAGCGACGGGTCGGTTGCGGTCGGACGGTGGAGATAGAGGCTGAAATCCTCCGCCAGCACCTTGCGCTCGAAGATGTCCGTCAGCAGCTCACGGTAGCGCGGCCCAAGCATGATGGTGTGGTGGCGAACGTCCCTGTACTGGCGCTTGGTGCCGAAATACCAGACGAACAGGCTCATCGAATAGCGCGCACGCTCGATCCGACGATCGGTCCAGCGATGACGCGCGATCGAGGGTAACAACGATCGATAGGTGGTTGCCGAATCGGCGTTGGAAACAACGATGTCGGCGGCGAGCGCTGCGCCTGAGGCAAGTCGCACGCCGGTCGCAGCACCGTTCGAGACGGTGATCTCCCGCACCGGCTCATTGCAGCGGACGGTCCCGCCCTGCCCCTCGATGAGCCGGACCAGGCCGCTGACCAATTGACCGGTGCCGCCCATCGCGAAATGAACGCCCCAGCGCCGTTCAAGAAAACAGATGAGCGCGTAGATCGAGGTCGCGGTGAAGGGATTGCCGCCGATCAGCAGCGGATGGAAACTGAACACGGTGCGCAGGCGCTCATCCTTGATATGGCTTGCGACCAGGCCGTAGACCGAGCGGTAGGAGCCGAGGCCGACCATCGAGGGCACGATTCGGGCCATATCGGTCCAGCTATCGAACGGCACGTCACCCAATTGCTCAAAACCGACCTTATAGATCGCCTGGCTCGCCGCCATGAACCGTTCATAGCCGGCGAGGTCGGAGGGCGACAGGCGCTGAACCTCGCGGCGCATCGCCGCCTCGTCACCGGAATAGTCGAAGACCTCTCCATCGTCGAAACGGATCCGGTAGAACGGATCGACCGCGCGCAGATCGACATCGTCGCTGAGCTTGCGACCACACAGGCTCCACAGTTCTTCGAGCAGAAACGGCGCGGTCACGATGGTCGGCCCGGCATCGAAGGTAAATCCGTCCTGCCGATGCACATAGGCCCGCCCGCCCGGAGCATCGAGCTGTTCGAGCACACTAACCCGGTAGCCGCGTGCGCCGAGCCGCACGGCAGCAGCCAGTCCGCCGAAGCCGCTACCAATCACGATCGCGTGCGGTCTCGTATCCGCTATCGGGCTTTCCAGCGGCATCGGTCAGCCCTCAACCAGCACGCCGCACGAGCGCGCGAAGGCGACGATCCGATCGGCCGCTTCGTCCGGACGTTCTTCATGCGCCAGATGGCCAAGGCCGGGCGACAAGACGAGCTCGCTCTGCGGAACAAAGCTTTGGACACGGCGCGATTCGCCGGGCGGCACGGTGCGATCCTCGGCTCCGGTGAGCAGAAGCAAGGGCACCGCCAGTCGAGAGAGATCACGCTCGAGCTCGGACAGATCCCAGGTCGCCATCATGCTGAGCGCTGCACTGACATGGCCGGGACTACGCACCAGCCTCGCATATAGCTTCAGCCCCTCGTCGTCGATGGTCGAGCCGGTATCGCGGATCAGGCGTTCGACCATCGATCGATTGGCCGCGTGAAGCGCAAAGAGTTCGGGCACGAAAGGAACAAAGACCAGCATCTTGGCGAGTGCCGAGAACAGATGGCCTGGAATTCCGGCGATCGGCAGCAGGGCGCCGTTCAGGCTGACCAGGCCCCCGGGTTCGATCTGGCGGTCAAGCGCCATACGGGCAACCACGGCCGCCCCCGCCGAATGCCCAGCCGCCAGCGCGGGGGCGAGGCCCAGCGTCTGCAACAGATCCTTCAGCATCCGCGCCATGCCCTTCAGCGACAATCGGGGCAAGGCCGGCGTTCCGGTGAAGCCGTGGCCGGGCAGATCAGGGGCGATCACGGTAAAGCGCCGCGCCAGCAGCGGCGCCAGTTCCCGCCAGGAATGGGTTGCCGCTCCCGTGCCGTGCGCGAGTAACAGGACCGGGCCGCTTCCCATTATTTGCACATGCCATGTGATGCCGCCGGCACGGATGAAGCGACTCGATGCCCGGTTCGGCCAATCGGCGCCGTCGGTCTGCCAGACGAGTTTGCGCGCCATGTCATAACCCCCTCACACGCTCCGCACGGCTGCCGAGATCGCCGCGGCATCAGCATGAGGCAGTGGCAGATAGCGCGCGTTCATTGCCATCGCGAGCGTCCGTGCGGCAGGTTCCGGGCGGCGCGAGGTGTCGACCAGCAGCGAGGCGAAGCCGCGTAGACGCAAGCCCTGCCCGGCCGTGAGCGCATCGCGTCCGGCAGCTTCGCGTCCGGCCGAGCCATCCTGCGCGATATTCGGCTGACCGTCGGTCAGCAGCACGATGATCGGCGTCTGCCCCCTGCGCTGAACCGCCTCGGCCAAGGTCGACGCCGCGTTCAAGCCGGCCGCCAGGGGTGTCGCCCCACCGCCCGGCAGGCTGGCCAGCCCCCGCTTGGCGCGAACCAGCGACCGGGTCGGCGGCAGCAGCAGATCGGCGTCGCGCCCGCGAAAGGCGATTAGCGCCACCTGATCGCGCCGGACATAGCAATCGGCCAGCAGCAATTCGACTGCCCCCTTCGCCTCGCCCAGCCGATTAAGCGCCGAGGAGCCGGACGCATCGACGACGAAGATGGTAACCGTGGAACGGCGTTGTTCCCGGCGCTGAATGCGGAAATCGTCGCGCCGAACCTCGATACGCCGCCCCTCGATAGGCTGGCCGTCATCGCCGCCCGCGATACGCCGCCTGAGCTTCTGCCAGCCGGCAGCGGCGCGCAGCGTCTCAATCACGCTGAGCCGTGCGCCCGGCACCAGCGCGCCCGGCCGCGTGCCAATCGGACGGCGGCCCTGGAATGCGGCCTTGGCGACGCCTGCCTGCCCGGCCTGAGCGGAGCCCTTCTGCGGCATCCCGTGCGCGAGTGCCGCCAGGAGATCGGCGGGCAACGCCGCCCGCGCCGCATCGATCATCATCTCGGTCAGCGTTTGGTCATGATCGGTCGGTGCGTCTGCCGGTTCAGCGTCGTCGTCCGATCGCTCCGGCGGTGGCGGATCATTCGGCTGCGCCAGCTCGGGAACAAGCGTTGCGCGCGGCCCATAAACCAGCCGCGCCGCGAGGTTAGCGTCCTCCGGCAACACCGATAAGCGCGCCGAGAGAGCCGCCTTAATCCGCGCGACTTTGAGCGCCATCAAAACCGGACGCATGGAGTATACGCCGAGCGCCAACGCGGCGCCGCACAGCGCCTCTATCATCTCCGGCGGCACGACGACGTCGGGCAGGCTTGTGCGCGCCGCCGCGATATCCCAGCGTCGATCGTCGCCAACGGCATCGACCGGTGCGATGCGGCCAAGATCGAGCCAGAATCCAAGGCGATCGAGCAAAGCCGATGGCGGCCTCTCCGTGGCCTCGATCCCCTCATCCAGGGCAACCACGCCGATACGCGCGGGGTTACGCGCAGCCATGCCATCGCGCTCCGTTGCGACCTCGCCCGAATCGAGGGCGGCTGCGAGCCGGGCGGCGGTTCCGGCACTCAACCGCTCGGCCATGGGCAGGAGGATCAGCCCGCCATCGGCCTCGGCCAATATCCCCCGCTCGGCGATCGGCCGACCGGCTGACAGAGTGGCTGCGAGATCGAGACCGCCAAGCAGCCGGTCATCGGAGATGTTGAGTGGAACGCGACGAATCGGTGTTCCGGTGGCGAGATGCCCCCTCAACAGATCAAGCCAGCCGTCGCGCACCGGACCAGGCGCGCTGCGCAGCGAAACGCCGCCGACGCCAACCGGATCGACCGCGAAAATGGCCGCAGCCCACGCAGCATCCGTCCAGCCGGATTGGTCGGTCGGAGCGTCGGCCGACATCACCCGAACTGCTCGGCGAGCGCGCGTTCGACCCGCACCCCTGAGCCGGTATCGTCCAGCGGATTGCGCCGCAGCCGGTGCCGAAGGGCGGCCGGAGCGACGCGCCGCAGATGGGCCGATCCGACCACTTCATCGCCCTGAAGACTGGCGAGCGCGCGCGCCGCGCGGATCAGGGTCAGTTCGCCGCGCACGCCATCGGTGCCGAGCGCCATACACAGCCGGGCCGCCTGTTCGAGCACGCTGTCCGGCGTGCCGACACGATGCAACCGGCCGCGCGCTTCCTCGATCCGGCGGCTCAGTTGTTCGTCTTCCGACCGCCATTCGGCGGTGAAGCCTGCCCGGTCGCGCTCAAACGCGTCGCGCCGTTTTACGATCTCGACACGGAGCGCCACGGTGTCTGGCGTCTTGATATCGGCGGACAGGCCAAACCGGTCGAGCAATTGCGGACGAAGCTCGCCCTCCTCCGGATTGCCGCTGCCGATCAGCACGAACTCGGCCGGGTGGCGGATGCTCATGCCTTCGCGCTCGACCACGTTCTCGCCCGAGGCGGCGACGTCGAGCAGCAGATCGACCAAATGGTCTTCGAGCAGATTGACCTCGTCGATATAAAGAAAGCCGCGATGAGCGCGCGCCAGCAGACCCGGTTCGAACGCCTTGATTCCCTGCGTCAACGCCCGTTCGAGGTCGAGCGCGCCGACGACCCGATCCTCCGTCGCGCCAAGCGGCAGATCGACGACCGGAACCGGCACGAACTCAAACGCGGCATTACGCCCCTCCCGCGCGGTGCAACCGGCAACGCAAGCGGATGATCCGGCATCAGGATCGCACGCATACCGGCAGCCGGACACCGCCCGCATCTGCGGCAATAGGTTTGCCAGCGACCGAACAGTCGTTGATTTACCGGTCCCGCGGTCGCCGAACACGAGCACGCCGCCGATCGATCGGTCGATCGCGGCGATCAGCAGAACGAGCTTCATCTCGTCCTGCCCGACAATCGCCGAAAACGGAAACGACAGACGCATAAAACCCACCCAGCCGCTCAAAGGCGATGATCGTCGCCTGGAACGCTAGGATAACCGTCTGGAGAATTTCGTAAAGATAAACATGACATAACGAACTGTCACGTTAGCTGGACGATTGGAAGAAACCGATACCCGCCCGATCCTTCAGACGGCGCCCCAGGTTTTCGCCCAAAGCGACCGCGTCGGTCGCCCCACCCTGTATCGTGTCGCGGTAAAGCGTGCTGCCATCCGGCTTGGCGATCAGGCCTTCGAGAAACAAACCGCCGCCCACGATCGTCGCCAGACCGCCGATCGGTGTGCGGCAGGACCCGTCAAGCACCCCCAGCATCGCGCGTTCCGCCCACACGCAGGCATGCGTGTCGGCATGGTCGAGTGCTGCGACGAACCGGTGGGCGCGCTCATTGCGCAGGCTGATCTCGATACCAACAGCACCCTGAGCGACTGCTGGCAGCATTTCATCGTTGGCGAGCGGCGTGCCGATCGAGGCATCGATCCCCAGGCGATTGAGCCCGGCCAGCGCCAGCAAGGTAACGTCGACCTCGCCCGCCGCCAGCTTGCGCAGCCGCGTGCCGACATTGCCGCGCAGGCCGGTGATCTTGAGGTCTGGCCGAAGAAACATAAGCTGCGCCTGCCGCCGCAAGGCCGAGGTGCCGACGCTCGCACCCTTGGGCAGGTCGGCCAGCCGCCGGATATCGCCCAAGCGCGAGCGTTCAACCAGCAACACGTCGCGCGTATCTTCACGAGGCGGTGTGGCGACAATGGCAAGGCCATCCGGCAGCCAGGTCGGCACATCCTTCATCGAATGCACGGCGAGATCGATCGAGCCGCTGAGCAGCGCCTCCTCTAATTCCTTAGTGAAAAGACCCTTTCCGCCGATCTCGGAGAGCGGTCCTGTAACCATGTCGCCGGTCGTGCTGATGACCACGATCTCAATGGCGTCGGGCGCCGCCAGATCGGCATGGGCCTCGCTGAGGCGCCGCTTGATGTCATTGGCTTGCGCCAAGGCCAGCGGACTGCCGCGGGTGCCGATCTTCAGAAGCGGGGACACTGGCATAATGCGGCATCATTAGCCGAGACGAACCGATCCGTCGAGGGCCTAGCTGTGGGGATGGGTTTACATTGACAGTTTTCGCTGTACGTCTAGACTGACACGCAATTCGGTTACAGACAGTGACTGGATTTGTCCCTCCACTTTTGGGCCACCACCCGTTGGTGGCCCTTTCTTTGGGCTTCTGGTCGCAAGACTGTGAAGGCGTCCGGTCCTTGCCGGCGGCATGGATCGCCAGCGCGTTGTCCCCGGCAATCAGACAGGCCGGCGCAGGGCGGCGGCTTCGGTGGCACCGGCCGTTATCCTGGTCCAGTCGCCTGCCTGGACAACCGCCCGGCCAACCATCCATGACCCACCGACGCAAATCACATTGGGCAAGGCGAGATAGCCCGGCGCTGATTGCAGCGTCACGCCACCGGTCGGACAAAACTGCAGCTGCGGCAGGGGTGAGGCCAGCGCCGATAAATAGGCAATCCCGCCCGCCGGTTCGGCCGGGAAAAACTTGGCAAAGCGATAGCCGCGCTCGATCAGCGCCATCGCCTCCGATGCCGTCGCGATGCCGGGCAGTATGGGCATATCAACGGTCGCCGCAGCGTCCAGGATCGATATCGTAGCCCCCGGCGACACGGCAAAGCGCGCGCCTGCCTCTACGGCTGCGGTAAGTTGACCCGGATGCAGAACGGTGCCGACCCCGACGATCGCGTCCGGCACCTCTGCGGCGATGGCGCGGATCGCCTCCAGGCCGATCGATGTCCTGAGTGTGACCTCGATCACCGGCAGGCCACCCGCGACCAACGCGCGGGCAAGCGGAACGGCATGCGCCAGATCCTCGACGATCACGACGGGAATGACCGGCGCCTGGCGGAGAATGGTTTCAAGACCAGGTTGCGGGCTCATGCGGTCACCGTTGAGAAAATCGTGGCACCGGTGTCCGCCGTGCTGACGGCGCCGCGAAACGCGGCGAACAGATCGCGGCCGACGCCGACATGATGGGCGGTGAGATCCGCCTCGGCCTGGGATCGCGCCGCCCATTCCGCCGGGTCGACGCGCACCGTGATCCGACCGCTGACGCCATCGACGCGGATGATATCGCCGTCGCGAATCTTGCCGATGGCGCCGCCATCGGCCGCTTCCGGCGTCACGTGAATGGCAGCGGGAACCTTGCCCGATGCACCGGATAACCGCCCGTCAGTGACCAGCGCAACCTTCTGCCCGCGATCCTGCAGAACGCCGAGCGGCGGCATCAGCTTATGCAGTTCCGGCATCCCGTTCGCCTTTGGTCCCTGGAAGCGGACCACGACGACCAGATCACCGGTCAGCGTGCCCGCCTTGAAGGCCGCCTGGACCTCCTCCTGACTGTGAAACACCCGGGCCGGCGCCTCGATGATATGCCGCTCAACCGCGACGGCAGAGGTCTTGATGACCGCGCGCCCCAGATCGCCATCGAGGACGCGCAACCCGCCATGGGATTGGAACGGCTCGGATACCGGCCGCAAGACGCGCAGATCACCGCTCGTGGACGCGGCTGGTTTCCAGATCAACCCGCCGGATGCATCGAGGCCCGGCTCCGATGCATAGGCGCTGAGCCCCTTGCCGACATTGGTTTCGACATCGCTATGCAGCAGCCCGGCATCGAGCAATTCGCGGATCACGAACCCGGTGCCGCCGGCCGCGTGAAAATGGTTCACATCGGCCGACCCGTTCGGATAGATCCGGGCCACAAGCGGCGTCACCTCGGCCAGATCCGACATATCGTCCCAGGTCAAGGTGATGCCCGCAGCGGCAGCCATCGCGACCAGATGCAGCGTGTGATTGGTCGACCCGCCGGTCGCGTGCAAGCCGACCACGCCATTGACGAAGGCGCGTTCGTCGAGCAGCCGGCCGATCGGAGTATAGGCATTGCCCGACGCCGCGATCGCCAGCGCGCGCTTCGCCGCCTCATGGGTCAGCGCATCGCGCAACGGTGTGTTAGGATTGACGAAGGCCGCGCCCGGGAGATGCAGCCCCATGATTTCCATCATCATCTGATTGGTGTTGGCAGTGCCGTAAAACGTGCAGGTGCCGGGGCCGTGATAGGATTTCGACTCCGCTTCCAGCAGCTCCTCGCGGCCGACCTTGCCCTCGGCGTAGAGCTGGCGGATCTTAGATTTCTCATCATTCGGTAAGCCCGATGTCATCGGCCCAGCCGGCACGAACACCGCCGGCAGATGCCCAAAGGAGAGAGCGCCGATCACCAGCCCAGGCACGATCTTGTCGCAAATACCAAGGAACACGGCGGCATCAAAGGTCTGGTGCGACAACGCAACGGCGGTCGACAGCGCGATCACGTCACGCGAGAACAGCGACAGCTCCATGCCGGCCTCGCCCTGGGTAATGCCGTCGCACATCGCCGGCACGCCGCCCGCGACCATCGCCACGCCGCCGGCCTCACGCGCGGCGGCGCGGATCAACTCAGGAAACCGCTCATAGGGCTGATGCGCCGATAGCATGTCGTTATAGGCGGTGACGATGCCGAGGCTGCCACCATCGCCCTCGCGCAACACCGCCTTGTCACCCGGCGCGCAGGCAGCGAAGCCATGCGCCTGGTTGGCGCAGCCCAACGCCTTGCGATGCGGGCGGTTTCCCGCCGCAGCGGCAATCCGTGCGAGATAGGCATCGCGGGCCGGCTTGCTGCGGGCGATCAGGCGTTCGGTGACGTCACGCACTCGGGCGTTCAGCATCGATCTTCTCCTACGCGTTTTCTTCGCGCCCCTCACCCTCGGCAAAGGCGACCGCGACGCCGAACAGGCCCGGATGAGGATGGCGGACAAGCTTAACCGGGATTGCCGCCATCATCCGCTCGAATCGCCCCTTGGCGACAAAGCGTTCGACGAAACCCGAATGCGGCAGCAGCGTTTCGATCCGCTGGACCAGTCCGCCCGACAGCACGACGCCCGAAGCCCCATGCGCCAGCGCGATATCGCCGGCAATGGCGCCCAGGCACAGGCAGAACCGGTCGAGCGCGGCGGCCGCCAGGGGATCGGCGCGTTCGATCGCGGCTGCCCACAGCGCCTTCTCGTCGACGCCGCCAATCGGCTGCCCCTCGATCGCCTGCAACACTTCATGGATATTCACCAGCCCTGGCCCCGAGACAACACGCTCCACGGAAACTCGCCGGAAGCGTTGGCGCAAACCCGCCAGCAGCCGATCTTCGAGCGAATCGAGCGGCGCGAAATCCATGTGGCCGCCTTCCGACTCGATTACAACATGGTGGCCGTTCCGGCGCAGCAGCTGTGCCACGCCGAAGCCTGTGCCCGGCCCGATGATGCTGATGACGCCCTCACCCGGCAGCGGCCCCTCAGGACCGGCCAAATGCTGCAAATCCGCCCCGCTCAGCCTAGCCACAGCATGCGCGACCGCACCGAAATCATTGATCAGTGTCAGGGCCTCCAGCTCCAGCTCGGCGGCGATGCCGGATGGCCGGATGACCCAGGGATTGTTGGTCAGCTTCAATACATCGCCGATGATCGGACAAGCGATGGCGATACCGGCTGCCGGCGGCAAGGCGCGGCCAAGCTTCGCCGCATAAGCGCGCCAGGCGGTCTGCAAACTGGCGTGTTCGATAGTCTTCAAGGTGACGATGTCGTCAAGCGCGACCACGCGCCGGTCGATCAACCGTGCAATGCCGAACCGCGCATGCGTGCCCCCGATATCGGCAACAACAATTTCCATGATCGGTCAGCCCCGCTTTTGTAAGATCTCAGTCATGCCAGCTGACCCCGTCGCGCTCGGTGAGGCCGATCGCGGCGGACGGCCCCCAGGTGCCAGCGGCATAGGGTTTCGGCGCCATGGAGTTGGCCCGCCAGCCGGCGCGGATAGCGTCGATCCAATCCCATTGCGCTTCAACCTCATCGCGGCGCACGAACAGGGTCGGATCGCCCTCGATCAGATCGAGCAGCAGCCGCTCATAGGCGATGCGCCGTCTGGTTTCGGCAAAGACGTTCGTGAGCCCGAGATCGAGCGGCACTTCCTGGAGCCTTATACCGTCGCGGTCGAGTCCGGGCTGCTTCGACATCATCAACAGTCGGATATTTTCCTGCGGCTGCAAGCGGATCACCAGCTTGTTCGCCTCGACGGCGACGCCGTGGAAGATCGAATGCGGCACCGGCTTGAACTGGATGAAGATTTCCGAATGGCGGGTCGGCAGGCGCTTGCCGGTGCGCAGATAGAACGGCACGCCCTTCCAGCGCCAGTTATCGACATGCGCCTTTAGCGCTACGAAGGTTTCAGTTTCCGATGGCCCGCCCAGTTCGTCGCGATACCCCGGCACGAGCCCGCCTGCGATGGCGCCCGTCTGATACTGGCCAATCACGGTATGGGTCGGCACGGTGGCGGCGTCTAGCCGGCGTAGCGAGCGCAGCACCTTCACCTTATCGTCACGCACGGATGTCGCATTGAATGACGAGGGCGGCTCCATCGCCACCAGTGCCAGAAGTTGCAGCATGTGGTTCTGCACCATGTCGCGCAAGGCACCAGCCCTGTCGTAGAACCCGACACGCCCTTCCAGGCCAACCGTCTCCGATACCGTGATCTGAATGTGATCGACCCCGCCCGCGTTCCACATCGGCTCAAACAGAATATTGGCGAAGCGCAGCGCCAGCAGATTCTGCACCGTCTCTTTGCCGAGATAATGGTCGATCCGGAAGATACGCGGTTCGGGAAACAAGTCGGCAACCAGGTCGTTGATCATCCTGCTGGACGCAAGATCGTCGCCTAGCGGCTTTTCAAGCGCGAGCCGGACCTCCGCACCCGTCAGCCCAGCGGCGGCCAGGCCCGCAATGGTGACACCGAACAGCGACGGGGCGGTGGACAGGAAAATTGCGAGACCGCGCCCAGTCTCACCAACCGCGCGCGGCAGGTGCTGGAACTGGCCGGGATCCGTCACGTCGACCGCGACATAGCGCAGGCGCTGCAGAAACCGGGCGACCCGTTCCGGGATTAACCGTTCTGCAGCGACGTGGTGCTCGAGTGCTGTTCTCGCCGCCGCCTGAAACGCGGTATCGTTGAGCGGATTGCGCGCCGTGCCGATGATCACGAGATCGTCCGGTAGCAGATCGCTTTCATCCAGCCCATAGAGTGAGGGCAGCAACATACGCTGCGCCAGATCACCCGTGGCGCCGAACAGCAAGATCGCGGAGACAGGGGTAACGCCGCTCATTGGCGGTATTTTCCAAGTGATCCTAAGTATCTGCGTCCAAAGGCTTTCAGCCCCCGCGCGCGGGACATGCTCCCGTGCTCAGCGACCATGGCGGTTGGGCCAAATGGCGGCGGGTTATCGTCGTTCATCGGCACCTCGCATGGGTTAAACAGGGCCCATTTCTGTCTGATCGGCCCTGCCTTGAAAAGAACATTTTCCATATTGACAGCGCTGTCAATCCGGCGCAATCCTGGGGCTGAGAAACGCTGTCCGCTAGAGATGGCGAGTAAAAATCGTGGGAGGTAACTTTCAACCGTCTTTAATAGACAAACTTTCGTCACCCATTGTTTTCGATTCTCAAGAATCTGCAAAAAATCGATGCAGAATCTGACGTGATTTCTTTGCCGGAAGCTAGCATAGCCAGGCAAGTCGCATGACGGATTTTGACAACGAAGCAACGACCAAAAAAAAGACGCTCATATCCCCCGGGGAGGGAACAACTGATGGCAAACCAAAAAATCTCGACGCGCACTTTGTTGCTCTGCGGCGTATCCGTGCTGTCGATCGCCGGTCACGCGCGGGCCCAAACGGCGACGCCGCCGGCCACGACGCCGCCGGCCGGCCCGGCTGTCGAAGAGATTGTCGTGACCGGTTACCGCGCATCGCTGGAATCGGCGCTGACCAAGAAACGAGACTCCGATTTGCAGATCGAATCGATCGCACCGGAAGACATCGGCAAATACCCCGACACCAACGTCGCCGAATCGCTGCAGCGCCTGCCCGGCGTGCAGATCGATCGCAGCGCCAACGGCGAGGGCACAGCAGTTCTGATCGACGGGCTGCGCTATAACCTGACCACGCTTAACGGCGACGTTTTCCTGACCGGCCGCGAGTTCTACTCCTCGGGCGAAGCGTCCGGCGGCGGTGCTGGCGCCAACGTTCAGTATAATTCTCTGCAGGGCATTCCGAGCCAGGAAATCGGCGGCATCGACGTCTATAAATCGCCGAAAGCCTCGATCACAGAGGGCGGGTTGGGCGGTACGATCGACCTCAAGACCCGCGATCCGCTGGCCCAGGATGACGGTATCAACCTCGGCGGCAACTTCCGCATGTCGAACGGCCAGCGCACCACTGACTGGACACCGGATGGCACGCTGGTCGGCGGGTACAAATTCAACAACCGCCTCGCGATCACCGCCAGCTTTTCCTATGACGACGAGCATTCGCACACCAACGAGGTGCAGGACTATAACCGCAGTGGCTGGAACGTGACGAACTCGGCCAACGTCCTGACCGGCGGGCCGCTGACAGCAGGCCAGTACACGACCATCGGCCAGCATTATATCGAGCCGCAGCTGCAGTATTTCACCGATATCGACGATGACCGAAAGAATATCGGCGCCTCGTTCGGCGTGACGTATAAGCCGACTGACTGGCTGAAGACCAGCTTCGACTGGTTCTATACACGGGAAGACGAAACCAACATCCAATATGCCAACAAGCTGTATTGGAACGGCGGCGCCAACAGCCCGCCCACCGGCATCGACCCGACCCAGCCCTATTCGATCGACGCCAACGGCGTGGTACAGAGCGG
>CAIZEE010000043.1 GCA_903931835.1 uncultured Elstera sp. | reverse complement strand
GCCCTGCTCGATCGTCGCGAAGGCATCCCGTCCGGTTTGGGTCAGCGACAGCAAAAGATGCTTGCGATGAAGCGGGTTGGGCCGGCTCTGCAGGAAACCGCGTGATCGGAAGCGCGCCAGAATTCGGCTGAGATGCGCCTTGTCCATCTCCAGCGATCGCGTGATGTCTGCTGCCGTGCGGTCATCGCTCTGTGCCAGCTCGTAAAGCACGCGCACCTCCGCCAGCGACAGCGCACTGTCCGGCAAATGCTCCCTCAACAGGCCAATTTCACGGGTATAGAACCGATTGAAACGACGAACTTCATCAATCAGGGTCATCGGTAGCCCCGCCTATGTTGTACTCGACAACACATAGCGCAATCGCATTACGATGGAAAGCGCTAGCCCGCGCTAGCGCCGTTCGATCGGCAGAATGTCGAAAGCTACCGTCATGCGTTGGCCATCGCTGCGGAATGGTCGCGTCCCATGCCACAGATAAGACGGGAACAGCACCAAGCGTCCCGGCACCGGCGGCACAAAGCGGATCGGCGGCGGCTCAGGAAACGGCAGGTCCATCGGCGGACGACCAAGCTCAAGGCAACCCGGATGCCCACCCCCGGCATCCGCCAATTCCGGCACATCGACATAGTAGACCCCGCTAAGCCAGCCCTCAGGATGGATATGCGGGATATGGAAACCTTGATCGTGCAGGATCACCGACCAGCTTCGATAAGCAAAGCGGCTGGGCGCCGCGCCAAAAAAGGGGTGATCGGCATCACGCTCGATGCCATCAATATAAGCGCTAATCGTGGCATCCAGCGCCTGGCGCAGCGCGCGTATCGCCGGCAGATCGACATTCAGCAATTCATCCTGGGTCTGCGTGCCGCCACGGATGCTTTGATAGGCCGGGTCCCATTTCCGGTTGGCGACATCACGGAGTTCGCCGACCAGTGTCCGATTGAAGTCGTCCCAATTGTCGAAACCGGGCGTCGCAGCCAGCGTCGTTACGTGAACGACGCTGTCCGGGTGGGTAAATTTATCGGCACCGGAGCTATCGCCCAGCACGCGCTGTGCAAGCGCCCGGAAAGCCAACGCCTCCTGGTCAAACCGGTCGATCGCCAAGGCCCGCTCGCACGCCTCCAGCGCTTCTGCAGTTCGATTGAGCGTCAGCAGACTTTTCGCCAGCGCAACCTCTGCGGCGCTAAAATTGGAACGAAGCGCAAGCGAATGCCTGAAATGCTCGACTGCACCCTGATCGGCGCTCATCCGAGCAAGCGCCCGACCAAGCCGGAAATGCGCCTCCGCGTTTTCCGGGTCAAGCGACACCGCCTTACGTAGTGCTTCGGCCGATTGCGGTATTTCCTCGCGCCGGTCATGCGCAGCACCCAGCAATACATAGGCGCGGGCGTCGTCGGGATACATCGCTACCGTCGCCAGATACGAGGCTAGCATCTCGTTGTGCCGGTCGACGCTGGCGAGGCATTCCGCCAGATTGGCGTGAGCCTCCCCCGCTAGCGGGCTGAGTTCGATCGCTCGGCAGTAGGCGCCGATCGCCTCCTCGTACCTGCGTAACGCTTGAAGACTGATACCTAAGTTATTCCACGCATTGGCAAAAGTAGGATCAAGAGTCGTCGCTTGCTGGCACAAGGCGACTGCTTCCTCCGCTTGCCCAAGGGCCTGCAGCGCACCAGCTAAGTTATTGAGACCCTGTACGAAATCAGGCTGCAGTATGAGCGTCTGGCGATATTGACCAATAGCATCGGTCAGATTGCCCGCTTGCTGAAGCAACACACCAAGATTATTGCGCGTAGCTACGTCACGCGGATTGAACGTCAAGGCCTGCCGGTAACGTGCGATCGCTTCGTCACGCCGGCCAAGTGCCGCAAGGGCCAGGCCTAATTCAACTTGAACGGGCGCAATGCGCCCCAACCCATTCGCGGCATGCTCAAGATGGCTCACCGCCTCATCCACGCGACCAAGACGACGCAGCGCCGCACCGAGATTGAAGGCAATCTCAACGTCGCCGGGGTTTTGATCGAGGGCCGCTTGTAATGCCACAATGCCCTCCTCCATCCGGCCGGCGCTGAGCAACATGATGCCTTTGTGTTTTAAGAAATCCGGACCCTGCGGTTCAGCCAACAAAGCCCGATCGATCAGATCGAGCGCCTGATCGATCGAGCCCAGGCGAAAAACCGTCATGGCGAAGCGGTGTAGTGCGTGACCGTGATGGGGCGCCAAGGCCAGCGCTGCATGATAAGCCTCGCCTGCTCCCTGCCAGTCGGCGGCGGCATAGAATTCGTCAGCCTGTTGCAGCAGATTATCGAGATCGCTTAACGGCGGCGCGGACATGGCACTCTAGTTCTGTCGTGAGGAGAGGGTGGCGATAGCATAGGCCTTTGGCCGGCGGCAAGGGATCAGGTCTCAAGCGAAGATGGCGAAGGAGTTGCTCCGGCGCCCCGTAACACAAGAATATCACGTGACGCACCGTATCTGGGCTGGCTACGATTCTAGGCTCCCGATTAGCGTCGGATTTTAGAATTTTGTATTTTGGGCCGTTACCGATTTGAGGCTGACATTACTCTAGACCTTCAAACCGTCTACTTGTTTGGCATTCTGGTGCAGCTTGGCGTCGCTGTCGCGCGGATTTGCGTTCAGATTTTCGGCAAGCAATATACCGGTTTCACGCAATGGACCCTGGCGTCAGTCGCCATGGTAGCGGGCTTCATCGCCTTCGCTTTGCGCAGCCACACATACCCGTCGCTGGGCCTCATGATATCGATCCCGCTGATCATGAGCGTAGCGCCGCTCCACCTGGACGGGTTTCTCGATTTCCTAAACCCCGACGCCAAGCGACTTCGCCGGGCGACCTTGTACTTAGCCGTGCTTGCGATAGCCGCGTTTGAGATCGCGTATCTAACCAAAGCCCGCGACCCGCTGATATTGCTTCTGATTTTCGGCTCGATCGACCTTTTCAATTCGATCACCCTCTATGTCGCTATCCGAAGCCTGCGTAAAGACGGCTTGTCGGCGATGTGGTTGATCGTCGCCTGCGCCTCTGCATCGCTTCTGCAGCATATTGCACGGGTCGGCATGCTCTTGTTCGATCCTGGGGCGGCTCCGCTTTTTACGACCGATCAAGCGCTAGCCTGGAGCGTCATTGTCGCGACGGTTCAACAGATGCTCACCGCCATCGCGCAGTTCACGCTCTCGGCACAGCGTGTCCGCGCGGATCTTGAGGATGCGCAAAGCGAGTTGGAGAAGCTTGCCTGGACGGACGCGTTAACCGGCCTCAGAAACCGCCGGCGCTTCATTGAAGAGGCTCGCACTCATATCGACGGCGCGCGCCGTCACAATCGTCCGCTATCCTTGCTGATGTGCGACCTCGACCGCTTCAAATCCATCAACGATACGTTCGGCCATCCAGTTGGCGACGAGGTTCTGCGGCAGGTCGGTCATGCTTTGACCGATATTGCGCGATTGAGCGATCGGGTAGGACGCATCGGCGGAGAAGAGTTCGCGATCTTGCTGACCGAAACCGATCTTGCCGCAGCCCAGCTCGTTGCTGAACGCTTCCGGTGCCGGATCGAGGCGATTACGCCGCCTGCCCCAGGGCCGGACCAAATTACCATGAGCATCGGTTTCGCCACGCTGCATGCCGATGACGCCACGATCGAGTTCTTGATGGAACGCGCCGATCAAGCGCTCTACCGGGCGAAGGCCGCAGGGCGGAACTGCTGCATGTCGGCGGAGCCACCGTCCCGACTTGCACCCATCACGAAGCTTCTGACACAGTAGCGTCCGAGATCTATCTCAGCGACGCGATGGGCGATCTCAACGCCCCGTGAATCACGAGATGGGCCCGATGGTATCGGGGATTCCTTGGGGGGGAATGACATGAGTTTCCTGATTTGTCTGGCGGCGCTGTGCTTCCTGATGTTCGTGGCCTATCGCGGCTTTAGCGTCATCCTGTTTGCACCGATCGCGGCCCTGCTTGCCGTCTTGCTGACCGATCCGGCAGCCGTGCCGCCGATCTTCACCGGCCTGTTCATGGAAAAGATGGTCGGCTTCGTGAAGCTGTATTTCCCGGTTTTCCTGCTGGGTGCCGTGTTCGGCAAGGTGATTGAGCTCAGCGGCTTCTCCAAATCCATCGTTTCGGCAGTTATCGGCATTGTCGGGCGAGGACGCGCAATCCTGTCGATTGTGGTTGTTTGCGGGATTCTGACCTATGGCGGCGTCTCGCTCTTCGTTGTCGTCTTCGCGGTCTATCCGTTCGCCGCCGAGATGTTCCGGCAGAGCGATATCCCCAAACGCCTGATCCCCGGCACCATCGCGCTTGGCGCCTTCAGCTTCACCATGGACAGCCTGCCCGGCACCCCGCAAATCCAGAACATCATCCCGACCACCTTCTTCAAGACGACCGGTTGGGCAGCGCCAACCCTTGGCATAATCGGCGCGATCTTTATCTTCGTCAGCGGTATCGCCTATCTGGAATACCGCCGCCGCCAAGCCGGCAACGAAGGCTATGGAACCGGTCACAGCCAAGAACCAGAAGAGATTGAAACGACCAATCTCGCCAATCCCTTCGTCGCCATCGCGCCGCTGCTGGTTGTCGGCATCAGCAATTTCTTCCTGACCCGATGGATACCGCAAGCCTATGGTACGACCGCCACGGTCGCACTGACCGATGCGATGCAGGCCCATCCGGTGACGCAAGCGATCTCGTCCGTCACCTCGATCTGGGCGGTCGAGGGTGCGTTGATCCTCGGTATTCTGACGGTGCTCGCCACCGGTTGGCGGCTGGTCAGTCAGAAATTCGCCGATGGGACGAAGGCCGCGATCGCCGGTGCCCTGCTGGCCTCGATGAACACGGCCTCAGAATATGGCTTTGGCGCGGTTATCGCAGCTCTACCCGGCTTTGCCGTGATCGCCGACGGCCTGAAGACGATCTCCAATCCGCTGATCAATGAGGCGGTCACGGTAACGTCGCTTGCCGGCATTACCGGCTCGGCATCCGGCGGCCTGTCAATCGCATTGGCGGCCATGGCCGACCGCTTCATCGAATCCGCCAACGCCGCAGGCATTCCGATGGAAGTCCTGCACCGGGTCGCCGCGATGGCGTCTGGCGGCATGGATACGCTGCCGCATAACGGGGCTGTTATCACATTGCTCGCCGTGACCGGCATGACGCATCGTGTCTCCTATCGCGACATATTCGCCGTCACCTGCCTGAAGACGATGGCGGTGTTCGTCGTGATCGGCGTGTATTACGCAACCGGGCTTGTGTAAGCGCTGCTATTCCGGCTTCATCTTATAAATTAAGTTTCTGCGCCAGGAGTTGGCATTGACCGATATTTCGCCTCCCACGTCGGCCCTTCGCGAGTTCACCCTTCGCGGTCTCATTCTTGGTGCGTTGATCACCGTCGTGTTCACCGCAGCCAATATCTATCTGGGCCTAAAGGTCGGCCTGACCTTCGCCTCGTCGATCCCGGCGGCAGTGATCTCGATGGCGGTGCTGCGTGCCTTCGGCAAGACCAACATCCTGGAAAACAATATCGTTCAGACGATCGCCTCGGCGGCCGGAACGCTGTCCTCGATCATCTTCGTCCTGCCCGGCCTGGTCCTGGTCGGCTATTGGACGGGCTTCCCGTTCTGGCAGACATCGCTCATCTGCATGATCGGCGGAACGATGGGCGTCATGTTCACTGTTCCACTGCGTCGCGCGATGGTGGTCGAAAGCGACCTACTCTATCCCGAAGGCGTTGCCGCAGCCGAAATCCTGAAGGTCGGCAGCCGCATCAACGAGGGCGAAGACCTGCCGGGCCAGCCAGGCATTAGCGACGTCGCGATTGGAACCGGCCTGTCAGGCGCCTTCGCGCTGGCGAGTTCGGGCTTTGCCGTGCTTGCCGGCGAATTGAATGGTTTCTGGCGGGTCGGCCAGTACGTAACCGGGATGGGCGCCTCCTTGTCACTGGCGCTGATCGGCGTCGGCTACCTTGTCGGAATTATCGGCGGCCTTGCCATGTTGATCGGTGTGTTGCTCGCCTGGTGGGTCGCGGTGCCGGTTCTGTCGGTGCTCCATCCCAACGTCGATGGGTTGGAGCTTGCCACCTATGCCGTCAAACTCTGGCGTCAGGTTCGCTTTATCGGCGCCGGATTGATTGCGGTTTCTGCGATTTGGGCGCTGATCACGCTGCTGAAGCCGATGCTTGACGGCATGCGCGCCTCGTTCGCTGCCCTTGCCGCCATTCGCTCTGGCCGAGGCGATACCGTGCCATTGAGTGAACGCGACATCCCCTTCGATCAGGTTGCCTATGTCAGCCTGTTTCTGTTGGTTCCCCTCACCTGCGTCTTCGCCTATTTCATCGGACAGTCCGGTGTTTTCTCGACCTTCGAGCAATGGGGGATCGCCGTCGCCGCCTCAGTTTTCACCTTCGTAATCGGCTTTGTCGTAGCGACCGCTTGCGGCTATATGGCCGGGCTGATCGGCTCCTCTAACAGCCCGATTTCCGGTATTGCCATTATCGCCGTGATTTCCGCCGGGCTGCTGCTGACCGTGCTGCTTGGCCACAGCCTGAGCCAACCCGACATCCAAAAACAGGCGATCGCCATTGCCCTGTTCGCGACTGCCGCCGTGCTCGCGGTGGCGACCATCTCCAACGATAATCTGCAGGATCTGAAAACCGGTCAACTGGTCGGTGCGACTCCCGCACGCCAGCAATGGGCGCTGGTCATTGGCAGCGTCGTCGGCTCGCTGGTCATCCCGCCGATTCTGGAGCTGGTCTATCAAGCCTATGGTTTTGCCGGCGCGCTGCCGCATGAAGGCATGGATCCCACGAAGGCTCTCGGCGCGCCTCAGGCAACCGTGATGTCGGCTCTGGCGACCGGGATTCTGACGGGAAAGCTGGACTGGACCATGTTGACGATCGGGATCGGGCTTGGCGTTGTGCTGATCGTGATCGACGCGGTGCTAAAACGCACGACCAAGACTGCCAGCCTGCCACCGCTTGCGGTTGGTCTCGGCATCTATCTCCCGTCCGCCGTCTCGACGCCGATCGCACTCGGCGCGATCATCGCCTGGGCGACCGATCGTCAGCTAAAAAAGCGCGCGCGCGCTGCGGGCCAGGATTTCGAAGCCTACGCCGAATTACCAAGACGACGCGGCACGCTGATTGCCTCCGGCCTGATCGTCGGCGAAAGCTTGGTCGGCGTCGTGCTGGCCGCTTTGATCGTCGCTGCCGACAGCCAGACCCCGATCGCGCTGGTCGGCGAAAGCTTCGCCCCCATCGCCGATTGGCTAGGTGGCGGCGTGTTCCTGATCATCTGCTGGGATATCTATCGGCGGGTGCTGAAGCGCTGACGAGATAGGCTCCGAATGACTGCCGGCACCATCGTTATCCGCCCCCTTGAGCAGAACCATCGGTCTGCCTGGTATCCGCTTTGGCGCGGTTATCAGGAATTCTACAAGGTGGATCTGTCCGAAGACGTCTCGTCAACGACGTGGCAGCGGCTGCTTGATCCGGCAGAACCCATGGGCGGCGCCTTGGCGTGGCAGGGAACGACGGCGGTCGGCTTGGTTCACCACATCCGCCACCGCTCCTGCTGGACGGTCGGTGATTATTGTTATCTGCAGGATCTGTTTGTCACCGCCACGATCAGGGGTGTGGGCATCGGCCGGAAACTGATCGAGTACGTCTACGAGGCAGCGAAACGTGATGGCTGTTCCCGGGTCTATTGGCTGACGCATGAAACCAATACCGACGCTATGAAGCTTTATGACCGGGTCGCTGACCGGTCCGGGTTCATACAGTACAGAAAGCTGTTTTGAGATGCGGCAGTCCGGATCACCGGGCGGCGGTCGCCAAAAGCAAGTCGATCGGCCGCTTCGCCGCGGTTAGGGTGAGGCCAAGGTCGTTCGACAACAGCGCCGAGACAGACGCTCGATCTTGCGTGGTGATTGGCATGGTGGCCGTCACGGTTCCGCTCAATCCGGTTTTATTGAGCACCGGTGTTTCTAACGCCTCCTCCACGGCATCGGCGAGGTCGCCAAAGGAGCCTGCAGCGCAGACGAGCGACTTATCGGGCGGAAGCGGCGTGAGGTAGCAATAGTGCTCCGGTTGCGAGCCAAAACCGTCGAGGTGGCCGGCGGTCTTAGCTGTGGCGGCGAGGATCAGGACATCTCTCGGCAGAGTCCTGCGCTGAACCTTAATGTTGAGGCCGGACGCAAGCGCCCGCTCTATCGCGTCGCGGACGGCATTCGGAGTGGCACCCGGCATCTCGACATGCAAATTGTACCTCTTCCCGACGGAAACACCGGAAACCACGACCCGCGTTGGGCGATCATGGAAGGCGGTGGCGACAAGATCCTGCACCTGGCCGTCAACGAGGTTGAAGCGGCCCTGTTCCCACATCGCTGTGCGAGCGAGATCGGCGGGAAGTCCGTCGTCGGGCGCAGAAGCTGCCTCAGCCAGGATGACCGCGTTCGGATTTCCCCGTGCCCCAACTTGGGCGAGAATCAGACCGTTGGTAGCCATCAGAGAGGCGATCTTTACCTTTTCAGCCTCGGCTGCCGCCTGCCTCTGGTCGTCTAGCAGCGCTGCATCGGCTTTGACTGCATCATCGAAACCAACACCCCGACCCTCGGCAAGGGCAATCAATTGCTCGCCCGTCAAAGTCTCGGGGTGGCCGGTGACATGCGCCACCTTTCCATCGGGGCCGATGATGAAGGTGATCGGCACACTGGTTACGCCGAACCGCTTTTGTGTCTCGCGCATAGCGTCGAGGCCGACCCAACCGGAGATAGGATGTTTTTCCAGGAAAGCAGCGACCTTCGCCCGGTCCTCACCATTGAAATCTGCGGCGATGAGTTGGACCTTTGCCGGATCGACGGATTTTACCAAGGTATTCAGCAGCGGAAGTTCCGCGACGCAGGGAACGCACCACGTGGCCCAGAAATTCACCACGACCGCTTTGCCTCTCAGCGACGGCCAGTCCGCCTTCGCCCCCTCAGGGACTTGCAGAATCTCGGTGAACACCAAATCTGGCGCTTGCGCGCCTGGAGCGGGGCTGGCCTCTGCGGCGACCGAGCTTGTTAGAAGCAGAGCCCACGTCGCGAGGAAACGCAGCCTAGAACGG
>CAIZEE010000042.1 GCA_903931835.1 uncultured Elstera sp. | reverse complement strand
TGTTCATCGACGTGCCGGGTGAGGAGACAGAGTTTCTCGGGCGTCTTGCCAAGCTTTATCGCACCTACATCATCGTCCAGTGCAAGGCGCGCTGGCCGGAGATCATGGCCGATCGCTTCTTCAACACGCTGGCGGTGATCGCGCCGTCGGGCGAGGTCGTGCACAAGGCGGCCAAGAACCATTTGTGGTGCCGCGAGCGCAGCTGTACGCCGCACGACATATACGACAAATGGGTCTCGCATTTTGGCGACGGTATCGATGCGTTCTATCCGGTCCTGCGCACCGATGATATCGGCAATATCGGCACGATCTGCTGTTCGGATGGCGAATATCCGGAGGCGGTGCGGGCGCTCACTTTCGGCGGGGCGGAAGTTGTCTATCGTCCCTCCGAGGCCATGCCGATGACCGGCAGCTCCTATCCCGGCGGTGGCAGCTGGATGGTGCAGAACCGCGCGCATGCGGAGTTCAACAGTGTCTACATGCTATGCCCGAATATCGGACCGGTCTATCTCTCGCCGTCCTCGCGCCACCCGATCGATATTGCCGGGGGCAATTCGCATCTGGTCGATTACCGCGGCAACATCATGTCCTATTCGGCCTCGGCCGCGAACACGATGGTGGCAGGCTTGATCGATATCGAGGCGCTGCGCCAATACCGCGCGATGAACCTCAACAGCAACTGGCTGAAAGATCTCAGGACGGAGCTGTTCAAGCGCATGTACGATCAGCCGATCCATCCAAAGAATCTTTGGCTTGAGGACGAACCCAAGCGCCACGCCGAAGTCGATGACGTCTATCGCGGCAATATCGAGCGCCTGCGCAGCCGCGGCACCTGGACAGCGCCGGCAGAGAGTTTCGAAGGGGCGACCTATCGCCCGCCATCGACCAATCCGGCTGAGCTCGATTGGGAGAATATCAAGAGCCTGTGGGGCGTCTGGGCAGCGCAGGACTGACGGGGAACGATCATGTCTGACCAAACCGCCTTCTTCTTCGACGAACGCTGCCTATGGCACTCCACCGGGCTGCATGCGCTGGTGCTGCCGGTCGGCGGCTGGGTGCAGCCACCCTCCGGCGGCGGCCATGCCGAGTCGCCCGATACCAAGCGGCGCATGAAGTCGCTTATGGATGTGTCGGGCCTGACGGCCCGCCTGGCGCAGCGGACAGCGCCGCTGGCGACGACGGAAGATCTGCTGCGCGTTCATGACGCCGGCTATATTCAGCGCTTCAAAGAATTGAGCGATGCCGGCGGCGGTGAGCTCGGCTTCGCAGCACCCTTCGGCAAGGGCAGCTACGAAATCGCCTGCCTGTCAGCCGGTCTGGTCAAGAGTGCCGTGGATGGCGTGCTGGCCGGCACTTTCCGCAACGCCTATGCGCTATCGCGTCCGCCCGGCCATCACGCGTTGCGCGACCAGGGCATGGGGTTCTGTCTGCTGTCGAATATCTCGATCGCAGTCGATGCGGCCATCGCGACGCGCCAGTTATCGCGCGTCGTCGTGCTCGACCTCGATGTCCATCACGGTAATGGCACGCAATCGATCTTCTATGATCGCCCGGATGTGCTGACCATATCACTGCATCAGGAAAACTGCTTTCCGCCGGGCTATAGCGGGGCACACGAGCGGGGCGACGGCAAAGGCGAGGGCTTCAACCTCAACATTCCGCTGCTGCCGGGCGGCGGACATGAGGCGTATCTGCATGCAATGAAGCGCATTGCCGTGCCGGTGATCGAGCGCTATCGCCCCGAACTCATCGTCGTCGCCTGCGGGTTCGACGCCAATGCCGTCGATCCGATGGCGCGCATGCAACTGCATAGCGAGTCGTTCCGCGAGATCATGGCGATGCTGGTCGAACTGGCGTCACGTGTGTGTGAGGGGCGCATCGTTGCCGCACATGAGGGCGGCTACGCCGAGGCTTATGTGCCGTTCTGCGGCCATGCGCTGATTGAGGCGATGTCGGGTGAAGACATGGGTGTCGAGGATCCCATGCTGGAACTGATCAAGCTGCAACAGCCCAATGCCGCCTTCACCGCGTTTCAGATCGGGATTCTGGACGAACAGGCGCGATCCCTCGGTCTTTGACGCGATACGGCCACCCCCTGCTGAAACCGGATAGGGGGATCGCTCCGATCGGCATAGGGTCTGTGCCATTGTGACGAGCTAAGAGGGCAGGGCGTGAACAGGCTGGATCAGAAAATCGCTGGCAAGAAGCCGTTGCTGGCCTGCTATTTTCCAGTCGCCGACCCGATGATTCCGGCCTCGCTGCTGCAAATCTATGGTGATGCCGGGGTCGACATCGTTGAACTTGGCGTACCAAGCGCCAATCCGTTCATGGACGGCGCCGATGTCGCCCAGGCGATGGGACGTGCCTTGGCCAACGGCGCTATCTGGCCATCCTATGTAAGCGCTGCGGCGGCCCTGCGGCGCCAAGCCGATGGTCCGGCAGCGGTTTGCATGACCTATGCGGATCTCGATGTCGCCGGCCTGCGCGCTGCCGATGCGTGGCGCGATATAGACGGGCTACTGATGGTGCATCTGGAACGCCATCCCGACCGGGCGGCAATTGAGGAATATGCCCAGTCCAAGAACCTGCGGCTCGTCGGTTTCATCGATTCCGAACTGACGCCGACGGAGCTTGAGGCAGCCCGCCAGACCTCGTCCTATATTATGTTGCAGGCTGCCCCCGGTCCAACCGGACCAAGGACTAGGCTGACCGGCGATAACTCCGCTAAGATCGCCAGCGTTAAGGGCAGCGGCATCACTCAGCCCATTCTGCTAGGGTTCGGTATCAGCTCGGCCGAGCAGGCAGGTGCGGCGATGGCGATGGGGGCCGACGGCGTCGTAATCGGGTCGATGTGTGTGCGCGCAGCGCTGCAGGGGGAGCAGGCTTTGGCGGAGTTTCTGAAGGCAGTCAGGACAGCACTGGATGGCTGATGCGCCGTGCTACGTCATCGGCATTGACGTAGGGACGACGGCGGCCAAGGGCGGGTTGTTCGATTGCGATGGCGGTGTGGTTGCCGAGGCGACCCGGCTTTATCCGATGTCCCGGCCAAGACCCGATTACGTCGAACAGGACCCCGATGATTGGCTCAGCGCCGTCGATGCGATCCTGGACGAGTTGTGCGGTCAGGTCGATGCATCGCGGATCGCGGCGATCGGCCTCTGCAGCCAGGTTAATACCAATGTCTTTGTCGATCGGTCCGGCAATCCGGTTCTGCCTGCGATCGTCTGGCAGGATTGTCGCGCGGCGGCGGAGGCGGCTGAGCTTGATGCGCTGATCTCCGATGCCGATCGCCGGGCTTGGTGGGGTGGTCCATTCGGCGTCGATGCTAGCAGCACGCTCAGCCGGATGCTTTGGGTAAAGCGGCACAAGCCGGAGGCATGGGCCACGACAGCAGCCGTCCTGTCGCCCAAGGATTACTGCCTGATGAAGCTGACCGGGTCGGTGGCGACCGACATGTTCAGCTCTTTTGGCCTGGTCGACCAGCGTGGCGCGTATATCCCGGGGCTGCTGGCGCTGGTCGATGGTGCGGCCGAGCGGTTGCCGAAACTCCGCCCGCCGCAGGACGTGGTCGGTATGCTCACCAGTACCGCCGTACCAACCCTGAGAATCCCGGCTATCGCCGGCACGATGGATGCTTGGGCTGGGATTTTCGGTGCCGGCGCCTTTGCTGAAGGCAGCGGCATTTACAGCAGCGGGACGAGCGAGATTGTGGCGCTGGTCTCGAATGAAGCCCATACAACCTCGGGCGTCGTGACCTTTCCATCCTGGGACGGCCTGTTCGTCCATGCGGGTCCGACCCAAAGCGGCGGTGATTCGCTGCGCTGGTTTGCTGACCTGGTCGAGCGGCCGGTGGACGAGGTGCTGAGCCGTGCCGCCGCCTGCGA
>CAIZEE010000041.1 GCA_903931835.1 uncultured Elstera sp. | reverse complement strand
TTCGACGCGCCGTAGACCCCGGTCGGCGCGGGCGTATCGCTTTCGCCATAGGGCTCAAGCTTGTCGCCGGAAAAGACATAATCGGTCGAGACATGCACGATCGGCACGCCCAGCCGGGCTGCCGCGCGCGCCACCGCGCCCGCGCCCTGGGCATTGATCGCAAAGGCCAGGTCGCGCTCGCTTTCCGCCTTGTCGACTGCGGTATGGGCAGCCGCATTGACGATGACGTCGGGCCGGGCGGCGGCCAGCGCGGCATGGATCCGTTCATCATCGGGCGCGGCCAGGTCAAGCTCGGGCGGGCCCACCGCGATGACTGCGAACTGCTCTGCCGTGCGCGCGGCGCCCCGTTCGATCAGCGACAGGACCAGTTGCCCGGGTCCCCCGGTCACCACGATCCTCAAGCCACTTGCTCCTTGCCGGCCGCGGCAGAGGCCAGCCCCAGGCGTTGGCCATCATAGCGTTCGCGCAAGGGCCCCCACCACCACTCGCTGTCCAGATACCATTGCACGGTCTTTTCGATGCCGCTGTCGAAGTCTTCCTGCGCACGCCAGCCCAGCTCGGTCTCCAGCCGGGTCGCGTCGATGGCATAGCGCGCATCGTGGCCGGGCCGGTCGGTGACATGCGCGATCAGTTCGCGGCGCGGGCGATCTGCCGGAACCAGCCGGTCGAGCACGTCGCAGATGCGATGCACCACGTCGATATTCCTGCGCTCGTTGCGGCCGCCGACATTGTAGGTTTCGCCGGGCTGGCCCTTGGCCGCAATCAGGTCGAGCGCGCGCGCATGGTCTTCGACATAAAGCCAGTCGCGGATGTTCTCGCCCTTGCCGTAGACCGGCAGCGCGCGGCCCTGCAAGGCGTTGAGGATGGTCAGCGGGATCAGCTTTTCCGGGAAATGGTACGGGCCGTAATTGTTCGAGCAGTTCGACACCACCACCGGCAGGCCATAGGTGCGATGCCAGGCCTTGGCGAGATGGTCCGAGGCGGCCTTCGAGGCCGAATAGGGCGAACTGGGATCATACGGCGTGGTCTCGTGGAACAGGCCCTCGTCGCCCAGCGAGCCATAGACTTCGTCGGTCGAGACATGGAGGAAGCGGAACGCCCCGCGCTCGGGCTCGGGCAGCGTCGACCAGAAGGCGCGCGCCGCCTCAAGCAGCACGAAGCTGCCCACGACATTGGTCTGGATGAAATCGGCAGCCCCGGTGATCGAGCGATCGACATGGCTTTCGGCGGCCAGGTGCATGATGCGCTCGGGCCGGAAGCTGGCAAATGCCTGCGCCACCGCGGCGCCATCGCAGATATCGGCCTTCAGGAAGCGATAATTGGGGCGGTCCTCGACCAGCTTCAGCGAAGCCAGATTGCCGGCATAGGTCAAGGCGTCGAGGTTGAGCACCTCATGCCCGTCGCCCACCAGATGCCGCACCAGAGCCGACCCGACAAAACCGGCCCCGCCTGTCACCAGGATGCGCATGCGATCAATTCTCCAGATGAAACAGGATGGGCAGTTCGGACAGCAGCGGCTGGACCCGGTCCTTGGCCGACAGCGTATCGGGATCGACCACCGAAGGCCATTCGATCCCGATCGCCGGATCGTTCCACAGCACGCCGCCATCATTGGGCCCGCTGTAATAGGCGGTCACCTTGTAGCAGACCGTGCTGTCGGGCTGCAGCGTGCAAAAGGCGTGGCCGAACCCGGCCGGGATCCACAACTGGTTGGCCAGTTCCGCCGACAATTCCACCGCAATCCATTGGCCAAAGCTGGGCGAACCATGCCGCAAATCCACCGCGACGTCGAAAATCGCACCGGAAGTGCAGCGCACCAGCTTGCCCTGGGCAAAGGGCGCGGTCTGGTAATGAATGCCGCGCAGCGTGCCCTGCCTTGCGCTGAGTGACTGATTTTCCTGCACAAACTCGATCGCGCCGGCCTGTTCGCGAAAACGGTCCTCGCGGTAGATCTCAGCGAAATAGCCGCGCTCGTCGACATGCCGGGTGGGGATTATTTCCAGAGGACCCGCGATATCGAACGTTCGGAACTGCATGATTCTAACGGGCTCCGCTAATCAGTTTTCAAAGCCGACAATAGGTCGATGCTGCAGCGCAGCGCAACCGATTTGACGTTTCGCGCCGAGCCCATCGCGCGTTTTCCGCTTCAAGTCGCCCGAGTCGAAATTATGGTGGGCGACTGGCGGTTGCCCATGCCCAGAAAAGGGCCAGAATAAATGGGATAAGCGATTGTCACTATCTGACCATATTCAGTACCTTGCCGAATATTGAAGCATCTGTGACATATTTTACATAGGCAGCGGTGCTGGCCCGCGCTATGCGACCGGCGCGGACGTTGCCGCCAAATCGCTGGCTTTCCGCGCGACGCTGCTCGGCGCGACGCAGTAAAAAATCCGCGGTCCATTCGATCAGTCGTCTGCGCGGCGCGACCACCACGCTACTCGGACAACCGCCATCCCCGGCGGCACGCGGTTATCGAGCGCGCCTAGGGCGGCGTTGAACGCTACAGACGTACACGTTGCATGGCCTCCTAATATGGAACAATCTGCGTCACGCGACCTCATTTGGCAACAGGGCTTGGTCCTGTGCGCCAGCGTGCTTATAGGCTGGACCAGACTCGCGCTCATCATCCCTGCAGCCATTCGGGAAGCACCATGAAATTCTTCGTCGATACCGCCCATACCGCC
>CAIZEE010000040.1 GCA_903931835.1 uncultured Elstera sp. | reverse complement strand
CGTTGTCTACGGCCCGGCGTAGCGCCAGCGCTGCTAGCGCCTTGCCTGTAGGCATATTCGCGCTTTGTGCCAGCGCTGCTAGCGCTGCGTCCGTGTTTCGCCAGCGCACGCGCAAAACTGCGTGATGCGATAAGGCACTATCCGCCGTCGCTGGCAGTTCGGGACGCTCTCTCCGTGCAAAATGGGGCCATCGTTGGACACATGAAATTTCCCAAGGACCAACCCTCACAGGAGATCCGTCGATGAATTTTTTCAAGAAGAACTGGCTCTATCTGGCGTTCGCCGCCGTCCTGATTGCGGTTTTTAAGTACCGCTCATCCATCGCCACGAGGTTGTCCGGGCTTCCTAAGTCGGTCAAAACCTTCCTGCAAATTTCCGGGTTCGTCGTGCCGCTGGGCTTTGTACTCCTGCATGGCGACGCCGTCCTTGCCGCGTGTGCTGCTGGTCTGCCGTGTGCCGCGCACGACGTCGGGCTCTGGTCTCGGATCGTCGGCTGGCTAGCAATGCTCGCCGCGGGGACTGGTGGCCTGGCCATCACGGCGTTTACTGCGCCCGACACTGTCGATGCTTACGATGCCCTCGGGGGACGTGCCGTAACATACACTCCCGGCGCTGGCAACACTGAGGTTGATCTGTATATCAACGTACCGAAAAATCGAACCGGCGGTTCCTCCCCGCGCCCCCTAATTGCCGTCGACACGCAGATTGCTCTCGACACTGTCGTCACTCAGGGTGCGACCGGAAATCCAATCGCACATGACGATCTGGGGCGGCTTCTGTCCAGCGTAACGCTGGAGTCGCCCGATCTCGGCACCCTACTCGACGAGGCGACGGGTACCGGCCCGATCCTCGATCTCATCATTTCCTACCTCGCCAACGGGTTCAATCGCCCCGACGCTCCTATCGCTTCGCTGGCTCTCCACGTGTCCACCGGGACCACTGACTACACGCTGACCAAGTATTTCACCTACCCATGGGCGCAGAGGTTCCTGGCGGATCCGGCGTCGTCCTGTCCCTGGTTGGGCATGATCGACAAGACGCGGATTCACCTGAAAATCGCGCCGTCGACCTGTCTCGTCCCGGTATCATCCTCGGCCGTCGTAAACCAGGCGAGCGTGGTCCGCGCGGCTACCAGCTACGTGGCTCACTCGCATTGGTTCTACCCCAATCTCGGGACCTGGCGGGTTGACCACGCGTCCAGCGGTTCCGACGGCATGACCTTTCAGAACTTCGGTCAGACTGGCGCCAGCGGAACGCGTCCGCTCGATTACCTGCACACGCTCGGAATCCTGTCGAGTCTCAAGGGGCTACCCGGTTCGCTGACGTTCAATTCCGTCGTTCAGATCGTCGCTGCTCAGTTTGGGCTGGATGATATTTTGAACGTTGACGAGTTCGTTTTGGCGCGCTTCCGCGCTCAATACTCGGGCAGCGCTCCTCCGCCCGATTTCACCAACGACGGCAACCATGCCGCGGGCACTCCCAACGGCGGCGCGGGTCTCGCGGGTCTCCTCTGCTTCCTGCTCAAGCAACCATCGCTGGACATGAGAAAGGGCAATATGCCCGCCCTCGACTCCACTGCAAATCTGGTGGCGCGTTTCGCTTTCGCCACTCCTCGCGTTGGCCAGGACGCTTTCATCTCGGGATCTCTCCGCGAAATTGCGCAGAGCAAGGTTCCCGTCTTTGCCGCTCGTTCTGGCGGGCTCCTTCCCGCTTCCGTCTATGCGCCTGCTCGTCCCGCCAACGCTCGTCGCTAACCGGCGCGGGAATGGAAGACGACAAAACACTCTTGGTGGTACTCGGCCTAGCAGCGGTGGCGCTGCTAGGCTTCCTCTACTGGCGCAAGTTACATCCGGTCGCGGTGGCGCCTGCAACCTCGTCGGGGGTTATCGGTCAGGCGTCGTCGATTTTCTCCGGGGCAAACGCGTTCACTACGCAAGTGACGACCGCTTCAATTGGGCTAGGAAAGCAGGTTGGCGGCGCGG
>CAIZEE010000039.1 GCA_903931835.1 uncultured Elstera sp. | reverse complement strand
GACCGATCGGTTGTTCTTCGCGCTTTTCCCCGACGATGAGGTGGCAGTCGAGATCGCCGAGCTTACCAGGCGGCTGCGGGGCGAGCTTGGTCTCAAGGGCAAACCGATCGCGACCGACCGTTTGCATGTCACCTCGCATTTTCTTGGCGACTTTCCGGGGTTACCGAAAGAGGTGATCGCTTCGGCGAGTGTCGCGGCGGCAAGTCTGACGTCGCGTCCGTTCGAGGTTGCGTTCGATCGCGTCATGAGCTTTGGCGGCAAACCGCATAACCGGCCGTTTGTTCTGCGCGGCGGCAAGGGGCTTGCTGACCTCACGCGGTTTCAGGGTGAGCTTGCGATGGCGATGGCCAAAAGCGGGCAGGGACGCACGCCGAGGGCAAGCTTCACGCCGCATGTGACGCTTCTCTACGACAATGCCATCATTGCCGATCAGCCAGTGGCGAGCGTTGGCTGGACAGTTCGGGAGTTTGTTCTGGTGCATAGCGTGCTGGACGAGAACCGACATGCTCAGCTCGCGCGGTGGCCGCTAAAAGAAGATTGACAGTCAATATTGTTGACTATCAATCGCGTTGACGATATCGTCGCGCCATGATGGATGAAAAACCCTGGTACGACGACATCGTGATGCCTGCCTTGCTTCGGCATGCGCGCAACACTTATGGCTCGGTGATGCGGCAGGCATTGGCGGAGGCCGGATATGACGATATTCCGGGCAACGGGCTGTACGTCATCGGCGGCTTGGCGCTGGGGGCAGGGGGCATCCCGCT
Source organism: uncultured Elstera sp. (assembly GCA_903931835.1). Classification (GTDB taxonomy): domain Bacteria; phylum Pseudomonadota; class Alphaproteobacteria; order Elsterales; family Elsteraceae; genus CAIZEE01. The sequence goes on along the minus strand of CAIZEE010000039.1, from coordinate 5,612 downwards.
CGGCCAATTGGTCCGGGAGCTTCGCGTGTCGAAGCAGGCGGCCGGCCAACTGGTCGATACGCTGGTATTGCGCGGCTATCTGGAACGCACGGCGGATGACGATGATCGGCGCAAGCTTACGGTTACGTTGACAGAACGCGGGCAAGCGGCTGCTGCGGTCCAGGCTGCGGCGCGGGAAAAGATCGATGCGGAGCTACTGGCCCGCGTCGGTCAGGACGATGTCAGCCGCGCCCGCCGGACACTTGCCGCGCTGATCGAGATCGGGCGTAATCGAGGTGCTGTGGACGACGAGCACTGAGGGACGCTGATGACCGTTCAACTCGACCACCTCATTCTGGTGGTCAATGATCTGCCTCGGACCGTCGCCTTCTACGTCGCTGTCATGGGCTTCACCCATGACGGTGACCGACCGCCCTTCACCGTCATCCGGGTCAGCCCGGATTTCGTCATACAGCTTGCCCCCTGGGGGACTGAGGGTGGCGAGCATCTGGCCTTCGCCATGTCACGCGACGAGTTCGACGCTGCGTTCCGGCGCATTCGTGATGCAGCCATTCCCTACGGCGACAGCTTCGACCAGGTCGGCAATATGATGGGGCCCGGAGCCGAGCCTGCGGCGAGGGGCATCGGGCAGGCGGTCTATTTCTTCGACCCGAACCAGCATCTCATCGAAATCAGACACTATGAGGGCTAGGCGACGCTTCGCCGGAAACAGGCATTGCTGTGATCGTTGACCAGGCCGATCGCCTGCATCCAGGCATAGACGATGGTCGGTCCGACGAATTTGAAGCCGCGTGACTTGAGAGCCTTCGATATCTCAGCCGACAAAGGTGTTTGAGCCGGCACGCTCACGCCATCGCCGATCAGCGGCTTGCCATCGACGAAAGACCAGACGAACTCAGAAAAATCTTCACCTTTGTCGCGCATGCCGAGGTAAATCCGTGCACCGCCGATCGTTGCCTCGATCTTTGCCCGCGCTCGGACGATGCCGGGATCGGCCATCAGCCGTTCGATGTCCTTGTCATCGAACCTCGCTACGATTTCCGGGTCGAAATTGGCGAAAGCGGCGCGGAAGGCGTCGCGTTTGCGTAGGATAACGATCCAGGCCAATCCTGCCTGAAATCCCTCCAGCATCAGCATTTCCCAAAGGCTGCGGGAATCGCGCATCGGAACACCCCATTCCGTGTCGTGATAGGCCTGCATCTGCAGGTCCTTTCCGGCCCAGCCGCACCGCGTGGTCATCTAAAACTCCCTCTCAACGCCCGATAGTTGATCATGCCAGCGAACTTTTTTCTGCCGTAAACGGTTGATAGTGCACGGACGCCCGTAACACACCGGGGAGCTCTCCGCGTCGACACAGGAATTTTGCGAGCGTATGACCCAGGCAATCGTCACCTCCGCCAATTCTCCTCCAGCGCGCGATTTTCGGCTCGATCTCTGGCGCGGCGTTGCGTTGTTGATGATCTTTATCGATCATATCCCCGGCAATATTTTGTCCACCGTGACCTTGAAGAGTTTCGGCTTTTCCGATGCGGCCGAGTTGTTCGTCTTCGTGGCCGGCTATTCGTCTATGCTGGCCTATGGGCGGCGGTTCTTCAAAGGGGAGAATAGCAGCGCCGTCTTGCGCATCTTTCGACGGGTAGGGCAGCTCTATCTCGCCCATATCGCCTTGTTCGTGCTGGTCGCCGGAATTGTCGGCATTTACGCATTCCGCCTATCCGGTGACGATTTCGAGGATCCGCTGGTGATCCTGCCCTTCATTGCCGATCCGCATACGCATCTGAAGCATGTTCTGGCATTGCGGTACGTTCCGAAATTCCTGGATATTCTGCCGCTCTACATCGTGCTGATGGCAAGTCTGCCGATCCTGCTGCTGCTCGCGCGTGTCCACCTTCTTCTGTGTTTCGGCGTCAGCCTTTGTGTTTATGCGCTGGGGCAGAACTGGGATCTGCAGTCCTGGGTCACCGACGCGTCGCCGCATTGGACGTTCAATCCGATTGCCTGGCAGTTTCTGTTCACACTCGGCGTCATCACGGCGAGACGGATCATCCAGACGGGGCGGCCTTTGCCGCGATCGAAGGCGCTTATCGCGCTCAGTGCTCTGATCGTGGCCGTATCGGCCCTGCTGGCTGCACCTTGGTCGTCGATCCCGGGCCTGGAGGGATGGACTGTGGTCGACGCCGATTTTATCTATAGTTTCGACAAGCCCAACCTGTCGCCAATTCGCCTGATTCATTTCCTGGCTTTGGCCTATCTCGCCGCCGTAATGGTGCCCATCAATGCACCGTTCCTGGCTGGCCGTTGGGTACGGCCGCTGATCCAGGTTGGGCGCAATTCCTTGCCAATTTTCTGTCTGGGCACGGTGTTGTCGATTGTTGGCCAGCTGATTTTCCAGTCATTCGGGCTGGGTTGGCCGGTTCAGCTCGCCGTCGATTCTGTCGGATTTGTAACGATCCTGGCAGCCGGGTCCATGCTAGGTTTTGTAAGTGATCGGCGGAAACGCGCACCGTCATTGGCTGACCAAGGCGCTTCCGGAACGATCAAGGGTTCAGAGACGCAAGGACGTCCCGGTGATAATGCGGTTCGCGACAGCAGCGGCTCTTTTGATCGGCTTGAACGTGACGGCAGTCCAAGCAGCGCCGCCTCATTGCGCTGTGCCGGCCGAATTCACGCGCCTTGACGAGGCGCTGCCGAATACCTCGGCGCGCCTGAAGCATCACCAGAAACTCACCATTGTCGCCTTCGGTTCGTCCTCGACCGCCGGGGTCGGCGCGTCGACGCCGCTCGCCACCTATCCAAGCCAGATGGGTCTGCAGCTTGCGCGCCGCTTCCCCGATTCGCGCATCAGCGTCTTGAATGAAGGCGTTTCGGGTGAAAGCTCCGTTGAAATGGCGGCACGCTTCGACCGAGACACGATCGACCTTCATCCCGATCTGGTGATCTGGCAGACCGGCAGCAACGATATTCTAAACGGCACAGAGCCGGCACACTTTGAGGCCGCGACACGAGACGGTGTGCGGCGTCTGCACGCGGCCGGTATCGACGTGATGATCATGGAGCCGCAATTCTCCCCCCGTATCGTCGCCAATCCCAATTATGGCGCCTATATCGATGTCCTCGACAGAATCGCGCGGGATGAGGGCGTGCCGGTTGTCCATCGGTTCGAAGCGATGGAATATTGGCTCGATAGCGGCGCGATCCGCCGCGCCGATATGCTGTCGGGCGATGCCCTGCATATGAGCGACGCAAGCTATGCTTGCCTCGGCAATCTGGTGGCCGCTGAAATCTCGCAGTCGGTAGCTCCGCCCGCCAAGTTCGCCGCCCACACCACCTCGGCCGGCACGTTGATGCGCTAGGGACCGATCGGTACTGAAGCGCAAGATGCTTTGGCGCCGGTGCGATCCCGCAAATCATTGCAAAGACGGACGGCTTCCACCTTGTTACCGGATCGCATTAAGAGATTGGCAAGACCGCTGGTTGCTTCGGGCTGAAACGGTGTTTGGCTGAGCACGCGGCGATACCAAGCTTCGGCGTCATCAAGCGCGCCGATACGGGCATAACGATCCCCGATCAGAACGCCGGTCGCGGCGTACCAAGGTCTGACACGCGGCGCCTGGGTGTCATATACTCGGGTCATGGCAGCGTAAGCTTGCTCAAAATAGCCGATCGCAGCACGCTGATCGCCGCCGATTTCAGCGAGATCGCCAAGCTCGATCATCGCACCCCAGGCATTGGCGTCCAGCGCGACGGCGCGGCGGTAAGCGGTCGCTGCTGTATCGAATTCCGCCTCTGCCGCCAGCACTGTGCCCAGCGCCTTTTGGGTGGTGGCGTCGTCTGGGGCAATTTTGGTCGCGCGTTCGGCCAATTACCGGGCACGCCGCAAAATCCTGCGCGCCTCCGGCGTTGTGGTTCGTCCTTGAGCGATCGCGCCGGCCAAGTCGGTATGGGGCAGATCGGGAAGGCTTGGTGGATTAGGCCAGCGGATAACCCGTTGTATCAGTGCGTCGGCGAGGCCGGCGAGGGCTGGCGCATAGTCTGGATTATCCGTTATCGCCCGATCATAAAGCTCGATCGCGGCCTCGTTATCGGCGCGGGTGAACTGGAAATAGAAATCATCCGCGCGCTTCGTCAGCGCAGCCGGTCCCGGCGACGCCTCGTTCGTCGGCCACAACCAGATAGCTGTCGCGAGGAGCGCCGTGACGGCGAGCGCGATTACGGCCATGGAGAGGGCCGCGCGTCGGCTGGTCGGCGAGACCTCCCGCTCCAAAGCTGCATCATAGCGCGCGGTCGCGGCGGTCAGCCGGTAGCCACGTTTGCTGATCGTCTCAATATAGCGAGGCGATTTCAGGTCATCCGACAATGCCTTGCGTAGTTTCCACACGCATCTCGTCAGCGAATCGTCGCCGACCGTCACGCCGGGCCAGACTGCCTCCAGAATATCGGTCTTGGAAAAAACGGCGTTGGGTTTGGAGGCCAGCAGGAACAGCAGGTCCATAACCTTGGGCTCTATCGCCCGGGTCTCGCCGGCACGCCGCAATTCGCCGGCCTGTCGATCCGCCAGCCACTCGCCTACCGTTATCATCGATGCGTCCGGGTCGGAGGATTGGGACAAGGTCAGGCTTTGGTCAGAAAAAGGAGAGGCCGCCGTCATACACCATAAGCGCGATTTGGCTAAAGCTTTCGGTCATGCCATCGTCGATTGGGGTAGGTCTAGGTCATGTTGTTTTCGAGATTGAGCGTCCGTGTTTTGTTATTGGTCGTGCTTGTCACCGTGTCGGCCAGGGCCGCCGATACGTCAGACACGCCGATAAAGCCTGCTGACATCAGGGCCGATTTCGAAGCGCTCTATACGACCTTGCAGCGGGCACATTTCGATCTGTACGCACGCGTCTCCAAACAGGAATACGACCGGCTGTACTCTAAGATGCTGGGCGAGATTACATCGCCTGCCAGCCAGGCTGACATAGCCGTTCGTTTCCAGCGCTTCGTTGCCTTTGGCAAGGTCGCGCATGCGCGGATCGATACCAATTATCGCTCCTTCGACCGCTATCTGGCGGCGGGGGGCAAGGCATTTCCGCTGCTTATCCGGGTGGTCGACGGCAAGACTTTCGTGACGGAGAACCGAAGCGGTGTCGCCGAACTCCATCGCGGCGATCAGATCATCGCGATCGACGGTCAGAAGATTGACCAGTGGCTTGTGCGGGCTGGCCGCAATCTTTCCGCCGACACGCCATATCTGTCCCATGCGCTGATGGAACTCGATTTTCCGATGCTGATCTGGCTGGAACTAGGCGCCGTCGACAGTTTCAAGATCACGATAGCCCGCAAGGATGGCGGCGAGGTCGATATCGCCCTGCCGGCGCGAACCGCCGAGGAAATGAAGGCCTCGGCCAGCCTGCAGCCGGCCATCCTGCAACGCGATGCCAATGCGCGGATCGCCCGCATGCTCAAGGATGGCATCGCCTATCTGCAGCCCGGTCCGTTCTACAACAACGCCCCTGACGCCACGAATGAGTACGATAATTCGGCATTTCGCGCCTTCATCGATGCGGCTTTTCGGGATTTTCTCAAAGCCGGTGCAACCAGTTTGCTGATCGACCTGCGCGACAATCCGG
>CAIZEE010000038.1 GCA_903931835.1 uncultured Elstera sp. | reverse complement strand
TCCACCACAAAGCCGGTGGCTATGGTCAGCGCCATCAGCGATAAATTATCTATGCTGTAATTACATAAATACATAATGCTGCAAGAGCCGATCAAGGACACCGGCACGGCGATAATCGGAATTAAGGTAGAGCGCCAATTACGCAAAAACAGCAACACCACTAGAATGACCAGCCCGATGGAGATCAGCAAGCTGTGTTCTACATCATCGACCGAGGCTTTAATGCTAATGGAGCGGTCTATCACAACCGATAACTCAATCGCCGCCGGTATCATCGCTCGCAATTGCGGCAACATGGCTTTCACGCCGGCTATGGTTTCCAGAATGTTGGAGCCTGGCTGTTTGCTGAGGATTAGCAGCACTGAAGGATCGCCGTCCTTGATGCCGGCGTTGCGCACATCTTCCACGGAATCCAAAACTGTACCCAGATCGCCGATGCGGATCGGTGAACCATTGCGATATGCGACTATCATCGGCTGATAATCCGCTGCGACATCCACTTGATCATTGGCCTGAATTTGCCAATGGTTGTCGCCACTTTCCAACGCGCCTTTCGGCCGATTGGCGTTATTGGCGTTGATTGCCTTGCGCACATCATCCAGGCCGACATTGTATTTGGCCAGCGCCGCCGGGTTCAGCTCAATGCGCACCGCCGGCAAAGCGCTGCCGCCGACGCTCACCTGACCTATTCCCGGCAGTTGCGCGATTTTTTGCGCCAATAGCGTGGAGGCCGCGTCGTACATTCGGCTGCGGCTCAGGGTCTTGGAGGTCAGCGCCAGCACCAGAATTGGCGAATCAGCCGGATTCACCTTGCGATAGTTGGGGCGGCTGGGCAGATTCAGCGGCAACAGACTGGCGGCGGCGTTGATAGCGGCCTGGACGTCGCGCGCAGCGCCGTCTATATCGCGATCCAGATCGAATTGCAAGGTGACGCCAGTCGAACCCAGCGAACTGGTGGAGGTCATTTCCGTGATGCCGGCGATGCGCCCTAAGGCGCGCTCCAAGGGCGTCGCCACCGTGGCGGCCATGGTTTCCGGGCTGGCGCCCGGCAAGCCGGCGGAAACGGTGATGGTCGGAAAATCCACCTGCGGCAGCGGCGCCACCGGTAATTGCATAAAGGCCATCGCCCCCGCCAGCGCCACCGCCAAGGTTAACAGCGTAGTGGCGACCGGCCTGTAGATGAACAGCGTCGAAAAGCTCACAGCGCAGCCCCGCTGTTGTCGATTTCAGCGCCCGGCGCGTCGCCTCGAAAGCGGCGAGCCAGATTGTCCAGCGTAAGATAAATTACCGGCGTGGTATACAAGGTCAGCAATTGGCTGAACAGCAAGCCGCCGACCATCGTCAAGCCTAAGGGGTGGCGCAGCTCGGAGCCGACGCCGCCGCCCAGCATCAAAGGCAGCGCGCCGAGCAAGGCCGAGAGCGTGGTCATCAGGATGGGCCGGAAACGCAGTAAACAAGCCTGGTGAATGGCTTCCATAGGCGGCAGTCCATGTTTGCGTTCCGCTTCCAGCGCGAAGTCTATCATCATGATAGCGTTCTTTTTGACGATGCCGATCAGCAAAATGATGCCGATCACGGCGATGATGCCGAGGTCGTTACCGGTCAGCAGTAAAGCCAACAAGGCGCCGACCCCGGCCGAGGGCAAGGTCGAAAGGATGGTGACGGGATGAATATAGCTTTCGTAAAGTACGCCCAGCACGATATACACCGTCATGATCGCGGCCAGGATCAACCACAGCGTCCCGCCTAAGGACGCGTTAAACGCCAGCGTCGCGCCCTGGTAATCGGTATGCACGCTGAGAGGCAAGCCGATTTGTTTTTTCGCGGCTTCAATGCCGTTTATGGCGTCGCCTAATGCGGCGCCGGGGGTTAGATTAAAAGAGATGGTCGCCGCTGGAAACTGATCAAGATGATTAATCGCTAGTGAGGTTTGCCGTTCCGAGACAGTCGCCAGTTCCGACAGCAACACCTGCGCTCCGCCGGTGGATGGAATACGCACCCGGCTCAACTCTTCCGGCCCGGCCTGCGCGGCGGGGTTGACTTCCAGCACGACTCTATACTGATTGGATTGGGTGAAAATAGTCGAAACCAAACGTTGGCCATAGGCATTGTATAAGGCGCTGTCTATCGCAGCGGTAGTCACGCCTAAGCGGCTGGCGGTGGCGCGGTCTATATTGATATAGGCTTGCAGGCCCTGATTCTGTATATCGCTGGCGACATCGCGCAGATGCGGAATGTCGCGCATGGCGGCGACCAGTTTATTTGTCCATTCGCCGAGTTCGCCGAAATCGACGGTTTGCAGCGTAAATTGGTATTGGGTGCGGCTAATCCGGTCTTCCAACGTCATATCCTGCACCGGTTGCAGAAACAAGGCCACGCCGGATATTGCCGCTAATTTTGGCCGTAAATGCTGAATAATGGCTT
>CAIZEE010000037.1 GCA_903931835.1 uncultured Elstera sp. | reverse complement strand
GTCGGGCCAGTTGAGGGCCTGTTCCGTGCACCACCAGTCTTCCTCCAGGGTCTCGCCCTTCCAGGCGTAGACCGGGATGCCGACGGCGGCGATGGCGGCGGCGGCGTGGTCTTGGGTCGAGAAGATGTTGCAGGAGCTCCAACGCACCGTGGCGCCGAGCGCCGTCAGCGTTTCGATCAGGACGGCGGTCTGAATGGTCATGTGCAAGCAGCCAACGATATTGGCGCCCTTCAGCGGCTGCGACTGGCCGTATTCGGTGCGCAGCGCCATCAGGCCGGGCATCTCGGTCTCGGCGATGCGGATTTCCTTGCGGCCCCAATCGGCCAGAGACAGATCGGCAACTTTGTAATCGGTGAAGGCGGTGGCCATGGGAACTCCTGGGCGCTTGCACGGATGATGAGGGGATCGGAGTGACCACACATCGATACGCACATATAAAGATGGATTTATGTTTGCAGTGGATACTGCGTTGAAGCGGGTTCGTCAAGCGCAGAGAAGCGACAGGGTTGTTACCGTTTCACTTCATTGGGCAGCGGGCTTCAACACCGCTAAACCGCGTTCAAGGTATCAAGCAAGGGCCCGATCCGCGCCGGGTCGTGCTGCTCCATGATTGACCGCGCGACCTTGGTTGCGTGAGCCAAGTTGAGCGAGCGGACGCGCTGTTTAACGCGCGGCAGGCTGGTCGCGGCCATCGACAATTCGCGGACGCCGAGGCCGAGCAGCAAGGCCGTGTAGCGGGCATCGCCAGCGATTTCGCCGCAGATCGCAACCGGCAGGTTCGACCGAGATCCAGCCTCGACGGTGAATTGGATGAGGCGCAGCACGGCCGGGTGAAGCGGATTATAAAGCTTCGCCAAGCGATCCTCGTCGCGATCGATCGCCAGCGTGTACATCGTCAGATCATTGGTGCCGATCGAAAAGAAATCGCTGACCATCGCCAAAGCGTCGGCGCTGAGAGCCGCCCCCGGAACCTCGATCATCACACCGATCGGCGGCACGGTGTCGTGCACATCCAGCCCCCGCCGCTTCAATCGCCGCAGCACCCTAAGCGCCACGGTACGAACCGACACGACCTCGTCAACGCAACTGATCAGCGGCAGCAGGATCCGCACCGGACCATGCCGGGCCGCGCGCAGGATCGCCGCCAGTTGCATTTCCAGCAATTTCACGTGGGCCAGCGACAGCCGCACGCCGCGGACGCCCAATGCGGGATTGAGAGCGCTGTCCGGTTCGCCCAGATGTTCACGCACGGCCGGCGCCAACTTATCGCCGCCGATATCGATGGTGCGGACAGTTACAGGCCGCCCGCCCATCCCGAGCACGACATCGCGCAGGGTTTCGTACTGCTCGTCCTCCGACGGCATGGTCGTGCGGTTCATGAACAGAAATTCGGTGCGCAACAGGCCGATGCCGGCTGCCCCGGTCTCATAAACCGCCGCGACATCGCGCGGCCGTTCAAGATTGCCATGCAAGCTGATCTCGACGCCGTCAGCCGTGACCGCCGGCAGATGGCGCAAGGTCGCAAGCTTGACCCGGTCCTGCTCCAACGAGGCGCTGGCACGCGCGTAGTCACGCTCGGTCTCCGCTTGCGGATTGACGACGACGCGTCCAGCACTGCCATCGATCACCACGCTGTCGCCGGCTTCCACCCCGTCGAAAAGGCCGGAAACGCCGAGAACAGCGGGAATGCCGAGGGAGCGGGCGACGATCGCGGTATGGCTGTCCATGCCGCCCAGCATCCCGGCGATGCCGGCGATGCGCGAGGGGTCGAGCAGCATGGTATCGGCTGGCGACAGATCTTCGGCGATCAGGATGGTGCCTTCGGGCAGATGCTTGAAGGCCTCGAACGGCGTGCCCAGCAAATGACGGATCAGCCGGTCGCCGATCTCACGAATATCGTCCGCTCGCGCTGACAGATATTCGTCATGCATCCGGGCGAAACCTTCCACCAGTATGGCGATCTCGTCGCTGATCGCCGCCTCGGCATTGATCAGATAATCGGTGATGCGCTGGCGGACCCCGCGCACCAGCCGGGAGTCGCCCAGCATCTGGATACGGGCATCGAGCAGGGTCTCCACCTCCTCCGCCGCATTCGGCGGCAGCGCGGCGGCCTTGCCCTTGAGCTTCTTCAATTGCCGGATCGCCGCCGCCTGAGCCTCGGCAAAGCGGGCCAGCTCCGCCTCCACCAGATCACGCGACAGCGTATAGACTGGCGACTGAAGCTGATTGCCTTCCGACATCCAGGCAGTACCGGTCGCGATCCCCGGGGACACGGGCAATCCGGTCAGGACGCGCTCCGGGCGAACCGTCTGATTGAGTTCAATCTTCATCGAATTTGGCCTCAACCAGCTTGGCCAGAGCCTCGACCGCTGCTGCCGCCTCCTCGCCGTTGCTTTTGATCTCAAGCATGGTGCCGGGGGACGCCGCCAGCATCATCAATCCCATGATCGAACGGCCCGACACGGTCTCGCCGGCATTGCACATATCGGTGCCCTCAACCCGGCAGACCTTGACATTGGCGTTAAAGAGTTCGGCCGTCTTGACGAATTTTGCCGCAGCGCGGGCATGCAAGCCGCGGCGATTGGTGATGATCACGCGCAATCGTATGGTTGGGTCAAAGAGATCATCCGGCTCACCCATGCTCAGGATTCGCCGGCCAGAAGCCGCGACGCGACAGCGATATATTTACGCCCAGCTTCCTGAGCCCGTGCGACCACGACACTCAAGGTTTCAGAATGGCGGAGCGAGGCGAGCTTGATCAGCATCGGCAGATTGACGCCGGCGATCACCTCAACATTGGCGCGATCCATGATTGAGATCGCGAGATTGGACGGGGTGCCGCCAAACATATCGGTCAGCACGACAACGCCGTCGCCTTCATCAGCGCTGGTCACACTGTCGATGATATCCTGCCTGCGCCGTTCCATATCGTCCTCCGGCCCGATACAGACCGCGACACAGTTACGTTGGGCGCCGACAACATGCTCCAACGCCGCGACAAATTCCTCGGCAAGCCTGCCGTGGGTGACGAGAACGAGGCCGATCATCGAATTCCCTCTCTGTAACCTGCCGGAGGCCGACTGGGCAGGACATTAATTCTTGGCCTCGCGATGCGTGATGCCGATGGTAAAATCTTGATCTTTAAGCCATTTCCCAAGCCGCTCCGCGACAAAGACCGAGCGATGTTGGCCCCCTGTGCAGCCAATCGCAATGGTCAAATAGCTTTTGCCCTCTGCCAGGAAGCGCGGCAGGAGCGGCCTGATCAAGCGGGTAAGATCGTCGAAGAAGCGCGGAAAATCGGGGTCTGCTGCGATATAGGCAGCGACGTTGCAGTCGCGCCCGTCGAAATTGCGCAGGCTCTCGACATAATAGGGATTGCGCAGAAACCGGACGTCGAAGACCAGATCGGCCTCACGCGGCACGCCGTATTTGTAGGAGAATGACTGGACGGTGACGGTCAGATGCGGCGCCGTGGTCGGGCTCGCGAATTTATGCTGCAACAGGCGCTGCAGATCACCCGGCGCCAGCATCGAGGTATCGATGACGAGATCGGCCGCATCGCGCAGGGGAGCAAGCAATTGTCGCTCGAAGCCGATGCCATCGCTGACCGGCCGGTCGGCCGCCATCGGGTGGCGCCGACGGGTCTCATTGTAGCGCCGGATCAGGACTTCGTCGTCACAATCGAAGAATAGCAGAAAGGACGGCAAATCCCGCTTTTGCATCGCGGCAATCGCCTCCAATAGCCCTTCGGCCGAGAAATCCCGCGTCCGGCTATCGATGCCGATGGTAAAATCTTGATCTTTAAGCCATTTTCCAAGCCGCTCCGCGACAAAGACCGAGCGATGTTGGCCCCCTGTGCAGCCAATCGCAATGGTCAAATAGCTTTTGCCCTCTGCCAG
>CAIZEE010000036.1 GCA_903931835.1 uncultured Elstera sp. | reverse complement strand
TTCTGAACACGCTGAACCGGCTGGAAGAGGCGGAAGTGGCGCTTACCGAGGCGATCCGCCTGATGCCCGATTACGCCGATGCGCTGAGCAATCTCGGCAATACGCGCCATGACCGGGGCGATCTCGATAGTGCCGCCAATCATTACCGCGCCGCCTTGGCGCTGCGCCCCGATCATGTCGAGGCGATGAACGGTCTCGGCAATATCGCCCGCGACAAGGGTGAGCTCGACGTCGCCGCCGAGTGTTATCGCGCGTGCCTGGAGCTGAGGCCCGGATTCGCGCTAGCGATTGAGAGTCTTCGCGGGCTGCAGGAGCGAACGCCATGACCACCAGAACCATCGCCTGCCGCAACCATCAGCGCTTCCCCTACCCCGTCGCGAACACGGCGCTGCTGATCATCGATATGCAGCGTGATTTCTGTTGTGAGGGCGGGTATGGCGCGCAATCGGGCGGGTCGGTTGCGCCGATGCGCCGGATCATCCCCAATGTTGCCGCCTTGCTGGATCATGGAAGGCGGATCGGCCTGACCATCATCCATACGCGCGAGGGGCATCTGCCCGATCTGTCGGATTGCCCGCCGGCGAAACTGGCGCGCAGCCGCAATGCCGATGCGGAGATCGGCAAGATGGGCCCGATGGGGCGGCTGTTGATACGCGGCGAATACGGCCATGATTTCATCGACGAGCTGACGCCCGCGACAGGCGAGATCGTCATCGACAAGCCTGGTTTCAGCGCGTTTCACTCAACTGCCCTCGATACCATCCTGCGCAACCGGATGATCAGCCATCTGATCCTGACCGGTGTCACCACCGATGTCTGTGTGCATTCGACGCTGCGCAGCGCCGTTGATCGAGGCCTCTATTGCCTGACCATCGAGGATGCGACGGCGTCGTTCGAGGAGGCGATCCAGACCGCCTGTATCGACATGATCGCGGTCGAGGGCGGGATTTTCGGGCAAGTCGCGACGACTGAGGCTGTGCTCGCCGCCTGAACGCTACTGGATCGGTTGCGCCGGCTGCGGCAGCGACATCTCGCCGCCGGAAATCGGTCGTGCCGGCTGAAGGGGCGTAGACATGCGCTGATAGGGCTTGATCGGCGTGATCTGCCGGTTGATCTCGGGCGAGCGCACACCATGGCTGAGACTGCTGGGGGCTGCCGGATGGCCGATCGTGGCATTGGGCAGGTTTCCGGCATTCGCCGCCGGCGGTTTCACAGCGGGGGCCGGCGTGCCGGCGGGCATCGTCGCCGGTGTCTTGAGGGCTGCCTTCGCCTTGGCGTCGGCCAGTGGCTTTGACAGTTGCGGGTATTTCTTGGCGAGCAGCACGCTGAGCGCGCCATTGGGATCGGCCAGCGCCGCCGTATCGGGATCGGTCGCCCAGGCGACGCCGCCAAAGCTGAGCAGCAGCGCCAGAACCAGCACCGGCAACAGCGTGCGCAGTTGATAGACGAGATCGAGTGCGGCACGCGCGGTCAGCTCATCAGGATTGACCCCGCGCAAGGTCTCCTCGACCGCCGAGGGCGGCGGCGGGGCCACGTCCCGCCGCACGACCGCGCTGAACAGCGGCAGATCATCGGCAAGCCTGGTGAGCGCGCTCGACTGATCGCCCTTTTCGAGCAAGGCCAGCACTGCCTCCGCCCGCTCCACCACCGGTGCTGGCAATCCGGCCAATTTGGCGACATGGATGCCGTAAGACCGGTCGGCCGCACCGCTCGCCACCTCATGCAGAAACACGAGATCCCCCTGCCATTCCTTGACGCGCATGGTGTGCGGCGAGAGTGCCGCGAGCCGCCCCGACAGCGCGTTCAGCTCATGGTAATGCGTGGCGAACAGGGTGCGGCATCCCTTGACGTCGTGCAGATGCTCGACGGTCGCCCAGGCGATCGACAGCCCGTCGAAGGTCGCCGTGCCACGCCCGATCTCGTCCAGGATGACCAGGCTTTGCGCCGTCGCCTGATTCAGAATGGCCGAGGTCTCGACCATCTCAACCATGAAGGTCGAGCGGCCGCGGGCGAGGTCATCAGCGGCCCCCACCCGGCTGAACAGCCGGTCGACCACGCCGATCAGCGCTGATTTGGCCGGCACGTAGGAGCCGATCTGGGCCAGGATCGCGATCAGCGCATTCTGGCGCAAAAACGTCGACTTACCCGCCATATTGGGGCCGGTGACAAGCCACAGGCGCTGTGCCTCGTTGAGATCGCAATCATTGGCGACGAAGCTGCTGCGCCCGGAGCTGAGTGCCGCCTCGACCACCGGATGCCGCCCGCCCTCAATGCGAAAGGCGCGGCTGCCATCGATAACCGGCCGGCAGTAATCCTGATCAACAGCAAGTTCGGCCAGACCCGCCACCACGTCGATCAATGCCAGCGAGCGCGCAACCCGGCCGAGCGGTTCGATGCGCGACAGCACCTCGCCCGCCAGATCGTCGAACAGCCTAAGCTCCAGCGCCAGCGCACGGTCGGCGGATTTCGCGACTTCGGATTCGAGATCAGCCAATTCAACCGTGGTGAAGCGCGCGGTGCCGGCCATGGTCTGGCGATGAATGAAACGCGCCGGCTCCATCCGATCGGCAT
>CAIZEE010000035.1 GCA_903931835.1 uncultured Elstera sp. | reverse complement strand
GGCACTCATCCAGTCAAGCTGGCTGATCTCCTGGCCCATCGCCGTCTCGATCTGCTGGGTCATGCGCAGCGTGTCGGCCTTGAGCTTGGATGAGAAGGTGCGGGCTATGAATTCCTGGGACAGCCCATCGCCCAATTGATGATCGACCAGCCCAACACAGCGTTTCCAGCGCGGCGGCATCTGCGGCGTGCCGCGCAGAACCTTGCCGTAGAAATCGAAATTGGCGGTGACGAAGCTGGATGTCAGATGCGCGGCCGCTTGATGCAGCACCTGCCACCTCAGATAGGTCTTAATGTCCGCCAGTGACCCGGTGGCGATCAACCGGTCGACTTCGGCGAGGAATTTCGGCTGGCTCGCATTGAGGTGGTCGAGCGGCGGCGTGCCGAGCACGGCAAGATATCCGGCCCACTCAAAATGCGGCGTCAGCGCCTGCAATTTTTTCGGATCCATGTTGTGAAACAGCTTGTAGGGGTCGCGCTGCTCGACATTGGTGAGCGAGGCGCGGGCGAGAGCGGTCTCGGTCGTCATCACGCTATTGGCCGCTTGTTTCGCGGTCGCCGCGTCAGCTCCGGCAAGCTCGAAAATCCGCATCACATGCGCCCAATATTGCGCGCGGGTGTCCTTCGAATGCTTGTCGGTCTTGGTGTAGTAGTCGCGGTCGGGCAATCCTAAGCCGCCGGCGCCCAGCACGGCGATCATCTGCTCGCTATCGGCCAGATCCTGATCGGCGCCAAAGCCGAAATAGGCGTCGACATCATGCGAATGCAGCCGCGCCAGCAAGGCCGGCAAATCCTTCTTGGCGGTCAGCGCCGCGACGGCATCGAGATCGGCCATGGCGGGGCTCAGGCCCTTCGCCTCGATCGCCGCCTCATCCATGCAGGCGGCGAAGTAATCGCCGATCTGGGCCTGAACCGGCGTGCGGGCGGCACCGGGCTTGGCCAGCGTCTCCAAGATGCCCCACAGGAAGCGCTGATTATCCTGATACAGCTTCCCATAGACGCTCCAGCTCGACTGGTCGGCCGGGATCGGGTTGTTGGCGATCCAGCCGCCGCAGGAAAAGCGGTAGAAATCGACGCAGGGATCGGCCGTGCGGTCCATCGACGCGACATCAAGGCTGGGCTGATAGGGGAATGAGGTCAGCGGCTGATCTGGCTTGGCTGATTTGGGGTCTTCCGCATGGGCGGACAGCGCCGCAAGAGACAAAACCAGCCAAACAGCAGCAAGTAGACGACCCATTCGACGTTCCCCCAAACCCAAAGTCTGGGGAAAGACTAGCCGGCCCGTCGCTAGATCACCAGTAGCGCGATCGAGGCGACAAGGGCCGCCGCCATTGTCCAGTTGAACACGCGCAAGGCGTGGCGCGATGTCAGGAAGGTCGCGGCGGCCGTGCCGATCAGCGTCCAGACTTGAACCGACAGGCCGGTACTGATGAAAAACGCCGTTGTCAGAATGATGATCGTCGCTGTCGGCGTATCGCCGATGCCGGAATAGGCCCCGACCGCGCCGATGGCGCCAATCCAACCCTTCGGATTGACCCATTGGAATAGCACGGCCTGGAGAAAGGAAAACGGCTTCTCGCGCGCCGATTTGCTGGTATCCGGCGGGGCGGCGGTGGCGACGCGATAGGCGAGATACAGCATATAGCCAGCTCCCACGATCTCGAGTGCCAGTTGTGCTGCGTGCGATTGGGCGACCGCCACGCCGAGGCCGCCTGCGACAATCGACATCAACAGCGCATAGCCGAACATGATCCCCAGCATATGGGGCACGGTGCGGCGATACCCGAAATTGGCGCCCGATGCGGCGAGCATAAGGTTGTTCGGCCCCGGCGTGATCGATGACGACAGGCAGTAAAGCGCGAGCGAGTAGAACGAGGCGGCGAGCATGATGCGGGTCCAGGCCAGGCGAATTCCAGGGCCAGCAGCGTCAGGTGGATCGGCACGCCAAATCAACAAGTTATGACAAATTGCGGCGCATCCCAGCATTGCGCCGGCAACACCGCTTGACTCTCTGACATACGTCAGTTATTTCTTACGCATGTCAGATGAAACCAACCCCCTCACCACCGGCGACCGGTTGTTGGCGCAATTATCGGCCCTCGCCAACCCGCATCGCTTGCGGGTTATTGCGACGCTGGCGTCCGGCGGCCGCAATTACATCAGCCAGCTTGCCCGCGAGATCGGCATCAGCCGGCCCTTGCTGCATCTGCATCTGCAGAAGCTGGAGGAGGCCGGGCTGGTCACCAGCCAGCTGGAACTGTCCCAGGACGGCAAGGCGCTGAACTATTTCGAAGTCACCGCTTTCGCGCTCGATTTGACCCCCGCCGCGATTGCCCGGGCGGCCCAGTCGCTCACCATCAACCCCGACAAGTAAGGACTTATCATGGCCACCTATCTCTATCTTCTGACCCTCGGCCTGCCGCTCGCGGTCATCGTGCTCGTCTTCTGGATGAGGTATCGGGCGCTCGGCCAGCAAGCGAAGCTGCGCTATGGCAACGACGAGGCCTATCGCCAGATCGCCGAGAAGCTGTTGTCGGCGGAGGCAGCCAGCACCGCCGCTCTCGTCTCGCTCCAGGCGGAGCTGGGCGATCTCAGAGGCCGGCTCGCCTCGATCGAGAAAATCCTGAAAGACGTGGAATAGGAGCGTCGCCGCCATGAACGAGATATCGCTATTCCGCCTCTACGCGCTCCGCGCCGCTTATCTGCTGATCGTGGTCGGGCTCGGCATCCAGGTCTGGCCGGACATCATCCATCGTGACCAACCGTGGGAACTGATGCAGGGTGTTGTCACTTGCGTGCTGGCGGCCGTGTCGATCCTGGCCTTGTTCGGGCTGCGCTATCCGCTGCGCATGCTGCCGTTACTGATCTTCGAACTGGTCTGGAAATCGCTCTGGCTGGCACTCGTGTTCGTACCGCTTCACGTTGCCAATCAAGTGGATGCCGGCACTGCCGCGACCGCCTTCGCCTGCGTGTTGGGCGTGGTCTTTCTGATCGTCATTCCCTGGCCCTATGTGATGCGGAACTACGTTACGGCGCCGGGCGATCGGTGGCGCTAATCGACGGTCGCTTCCGCCTTGCCATAGACGGGTACCCGAAACAGCGCCGAGTCGCTGGCGCTGAACAGCCAGGCCGGATGCGACGGCTTGCCGTCGACCACGGCGCGGGCGAGGCGGTGGGAACCGTCTAGGATGCGCTCATTTCCGTTCTCGTCGATGAAGAACAGGCAAGGTTCGGCCGCGCGCTCGGACGGCATGGTCAAAACCCAGATCAGGTCGAGATGGCTTTTAGGCCCCTGGGCCAGCACGTTGTTTTCATAGCGGATCTTCCAATTGTGGTAGGTGAAGCTGCGCGGGGTGACCTCGATCTTGGCCGGGCGAAGCTTGCCCTGTTCCAGCAGTTCTTGCGCCAGCGTCACGTCGTAGCAGAACAACGGGTTGAAGAAGCTCAAAACCCGGTCCTGCCAGGGATGATATCCCGCATGCCGCAGCAGCATGCGGTGCAGCGCCACCTTCCACGGCATGGGCGGATTGCGCTGCGGCCGGTGCCGGCCGAGCAACATCGCCAGGATTTTCGCCAAGGGATCCATGGTGCCATTCTAACGATGGCGGCAGACCGGCACCACGCCCAAGGTTCAGAAATAGCCCTGGCGCATCGTCGCTGCCGACCGGATCACAACGCCGGTTTTCCACGCTGCGAAAGCCGCTTTGGCCGGCGCCGCGATCCGCTGAGCCTTAGAACCATCACAAAATCTTCACCGCTCCCCACGCAGCATTTGTTTATACGCTCAGTCAGAATTTGAACTGACTGCGGTGGGGATGATGGTCGTTAAGTCGTGCTCGTTACGCCGGGGCGTTGCGCACGCCGTTGTCGTGACGGCGAGCTTGGTCGCAAGCTCCACCGCCGTCTTGGCGCAAACCACGCCGGGCGGCACACTGATCGACGAAATCATCATTACGGCGGAAAAGCGCCCCGAAGCGCTCTCGACCGTGCCGATGAGCGCTACGGCGTTTGATCAGGCGACGCTCAATGGATTGGGCGCCAAGGATTTCGCTGACGTTGCGCGCATGACGCCGGGCATCACCTATCAGGGCTATGACGATGATGGCGACATGAACGTGGCTATTCGCGGCATCATCTCAGGCGTCGGCGCCCCGACCACCGGCATCTATATCGACGATACGCCGATTCAGATCCGGCTCGACGCCGGGGTCTGGAGCAATTTCTATCCCAAACTGTTCGATCTCGATCGCATCGAAGTGTTGCGCGGCCCGCAAGGCACGCTGTTTGGCGGCAGTTCGGAAGGCGGCACGATCCGCTTCATCACGCCGGAGGCAAGCCTGACCTCAACCTCGGGCTATGCCCGCGCCGAAGTGGCGATGACCGAGCATGGCGACCCCAGCTGGGAAACCGGGCTCGCCTTCGGCACGCCGATCGTTGAAGACAAACTCGGCATGCGCGTCAGCCTGTGGCATCGCGACGATGGCGGCTATGCCAATCGCTATGACCCGGCGACGGGGGCGCTTGACGCCACCCATGTGAACGGCGCCGGCAGCACGGTCGGCCATATCGCGTTTAAATTCGCGCCGACCGAAAATCTGCTGATCACCGCTTCGATGATGTTCCAGGATGTCCGCAGCGATGATAAGGGGCTGTTTTGGGAATCGGCTGGAACCTATGGCGTTCAGTCGCAATTGCCGCAGCCGCATAATGACCACGCGGCGCTGCCGAGCCTGGGCGTCGAATACGATTTTGAGGATTTTTCCGTCAAGTCGATCACCTCGTTCATGGATTACGTCAGCAACCAGCAATACGATTCGACCAGCTACGAGTTGACCTCATTCGCCCCCGGCGGCGCGATCACCGTGCCATTCGACCCGAACTATTATGTCGGTGCGCATTTTCATTCCTCGCAGCAAAGCTGGACGCAGGAATTGCGTCTGACCTCGCTCGACCAGCCGGGCAGCCGCTTCACCTGGGTGGGCGGGCTATTCTACCAGCATCTGCGGTCGCTCTATGACGGTACCTATGAGGATCCCAACCTCGACGCGCTGGCCAATTACGTCTCGAACTATAACGGCAACGGTCCGGCCGACTCGGCCTCTCAGTTTGGCGAGGCGCTGATCGATGGCCGGTATTCCTTCATTCGCCATTATGTATCCAGCGAACACGACATGGCGGCGTTCGGCGACGTGACCTATGAAGTTCTGCCTGACCTGAAGCTCGCCGCCGGCTTGCGCGTTTCAGATTCGGGCTTTGGCTTCAATGATTTCCAGGACGGCCCGTGGGGACCCGCAGCGCCAACCTCCCGCAGCGGGTCTGAGCGTGAAACGCCGGTCACGCCCCGCTTCACCTTATCGTATCAGATTGACCTGGATCAGATGGTCTACACCACCGCCGCCAAGGGTTACCGGATTGGCGGTGTGAACCAGCCCGTGCCGAGTGCCATTTGCGCGGCCGATCTCTCCTCGCTCGGGCTGTCGTCCGCGCCGGCAACCTACCAGTCGGACTCGCTATGGAGCTATGAGGCCGGCATCAAGGGCCGCTATCTCAACCGCACGCTGTCGATTGCCGCCAGCGTCTATTGGATTGACTGGAGTCAAATTCAGCAGAGCATTTCGCTGGTCCAGTGCGGCTATGGCTTTACCGGCAATCTCGGCAAAGCGGCCAGCCGTGGCTTCGACGTTCAGGCGCGCTGGGCGCTGGGCGATCGCTGGTCGATCTACGGCACGACGGGTTTAACCGATGCGCGCTTCACCCAGACGCTGTCGGATAACGGTCAAATCCTGGCGAAAGCGGGCGACAGCCTGGCAACGCCGGAATGGACCGGGACCGCCGGTATCGAGCGCGGTTTCGACCTTTGGGCGAGCGCGGACGGCTATGCCCGGATCGACTATCAGTTTACCGGGCCCTATTACCGCGGCGGCTCGGCCGATACGTTCGGCTATGACGGCACCGTGCGCAATGCACCCGCTCAGCACGCGCTGTCGGCGCGTGCGGGCGCGAAGTTCAGCGGTTGGGACGTCTCGCTCTTCGGCAATAACCTGCTCGACTCCTCGGCCTCGCTCTATCGGTACCGCGATAGCGTCTATTCGTTCGGGTTCCGCGATCTTCGCCCGGTCCCCCTCAGCGTCGGCCTCGCCGGCGAATACCGCTTCTGATCAGGAGACGTCCCATGCGCCGTATGCTCATCGCCCTTCTGGCGCTTGCCGTCCTGGCACCCCTGACGCCGGCGCGCGCGGGCGAGCCAAAATTCGTGCTGGTCACCATGGATGGCGTGCGCTGGCAGGAGGTTTTCCGGGGTGCTGATCCCGCCATCGTCAATGACAAGCGCTTCGTCAATCCGGACATCAAGGATGACGTCGTCAACCCTGCCTATGTCACGGTGCATGACCGGGCGGCCGCCCTGATGCCCTTTCTGCACGGCAAGATCGCTCATGACGGCGTGCTGATCGGCAACCGCGATGCCGGCGAATGCGCCTCAGTCGCCAATGATATGTGGTTTTCCTATCCAGGCTATAATGAGATCCTGACCGGCAAACCCGACCCGTCGATCGTTGAGAACGACAAGATCTGGAACAAGAACGTGTCGTTCCTGGAGTATCTCCAACACCAGCCGGCGTTTCACGGCAAAGTCGAGATGGTCGGCACCTGGACGCTGTTCCCCTATATCGTCAACACGCAGCGCACAGATCTGCCCGTCAATGCCGGGTTTCACGGCAGCTACCCGACCGATGTCAAAACGGCGCGCGAAGGGCTCGCTTTGCTCAGCCGGCATGATCGCGTCATCTATGTCGCGTTTGGCGATTCCGACGAGTTCGCCCATGCCGGGGACTATGCGCATTATCTGGCGGCGCTAGAACGCGGCGATGAATATCTGCGCGAGATCTGGCAGCGCTTGCAATCCGACCCGTTCTACAAGGGCCAGACGACGCTGTTCGTCTCGACCGATCACGGTCGCGGCGATAAGCCGATCGGCTATTGGCGCGACCACGCCTCGCAGCGCTATTTCGACATCAATCCCAAATCACAGCCCGAGTATAATGGCGTCGGCGTGCCGGGCTCAGCCAATGTCTTCATGGCAGCGCTCGGCCCTGCGGTGAAGCGCGAGGGCGCTGCCGCCTATCGCGGCGGCGCGTGTGCGTATTCTCAGCAGATCGCGGCGAGCGCGCTGACCGCGCTCGGCCTCGATTGGCGCGTCTTCGCAACCGATATCGGCGAGCCGCTGGCGTTTATCGACCATGAGTGATCTCGATCACGTTCAACAACAGCGAAACGCCCTTTGACCTGTTAAGCTCAATGGGATGGCTGGTCGCTGATGGGGTGCAGCGTGGTTTTGTGCTTGCGGTCAATCCTGGTGGCGGCGTCGATGACGGTGGCATCCGCTGCATCCTCCCCGACCGCCGCCCAAAGCCTGGATCCTGTGTTGGCGAGGCGGATCGACGCTGCGGTCAGGCGTGTCCTCGACATGGATCATGCGCCGTCGGCCTCCATCGCTATTGTGCGCGACGGCCATCTGATCTACGCGGCCGCGTACGGCCAGGCGCAGCTTTCACCGGCCGTCCCGGCCACGCCGCAGACGCGCTACCAACTCGCATCAATCTCGAAGAGCCTGACGGCTCAAGCGCTGCTCCTGCTTGAGCAGGACGGCAAGCTCAGCTTGGACGACCCGGTGTCGCAATGGATTCCGGGCCTGTCCGGCGGTGACGGGGTAACACTGCGCGATCTCTTGCAGCATACGGCGGGATATCCAGACCATTACCCGCAGACCTACCCGGCCGGGCCGCGGACGCAGCCGACGACCCCGGATCAGATCATCGCCGAATGGGGCCGGCATACGCTGCTCTTCAAGCCTGGGACGCGCTTTCGCTACTCTAACCTGAACTATGTCATAGCCGGGCGGATTGCGGAAAAGGCGGCTGGCGAGCCGCTCTTCGCCTTCCTCCAGCGGCGCGTTTTCACACCCCTTGGAATGACGGCGACCCTGGATCTCGACGACATCGGCCCGCAGACGCCGAACCTGGCGACGGGGTATCTGCGCCTCGCCCTCGGCGTCTTGCAGCCGGCGCCGGAGGAGGGACAGGGCTGGTCGTTCGGGGCGGGTGAGGTGGTTTCCACGGCCTCGGACCTCGCCCGTTGGGATGAGGCGTTCCTGTCGGGTGGGTTGCTCGCCCCCCGGCAGGCGCAAGAGCAGATCGCCTTACCGACGCTGGCCGATGGCAGCCAATCCCCCTACGCTCTGGGGCTGTTCATCTCCAAGCAGGGCGGACGAACCCTGGTTTATCACGTCGGTCAGGGCCTCGGCTTCCTCGCAGTAAACCGGATCTATCCCGCAGAACGTGCCGCCATTGTGGTTCTGACCAATGACAGCAGCGCGTCCGCCTACGCCCATATCGCCCAGCGCCTGGCCTATCTCGTCCTGCCGCCGACGCCGGCCGACGCGCAAGCCCGGGCTCTGTTCGCAGCCGTGCAGAAGGGGTAGCTTGATCGGCGTCAGGCCGCGCCCGACTTTAATCGCTATTTCGATGAGTCGGTGGCGCGCGCCTACGCCAACAGCCTGGGGCCGCTCGGCGAGCCGGAGAGCTTCGATCTGCAAAGCGAAGATCAAGCCGATGGCCTGACGACCCGCGTCTACACCGTCACCGCCGGCGGACAGCGCCTAAGGGTGACTGAGCAACGCCTGACAAATGGCCGGATTGAGAGTTTTCAGGTGCAGTCGGCGGAATGACTAAATTAGGGGGACACTATACTCAATTGACTCGCCGCCGCGCCTCGGGCTAAGTTTGATGCATGCCTCGTCTAGCCCGCCTCGTCATCCCATCGATCCCCCATCATGTGACCCAGCGGGGCAACAGGCGGCAGACCGTATTTTTCAGCAATGACGACTATGCGGCCTATCTCGGCCTGTTGGCCGAATACACCAGCAAGACTGGAGTGGAAGTCTGGGCATGGTGTCTGATGCCCAACCATGTCCATTTGATGCTGACGCCGCCGGATGGCGACGCCTTGCGCGCGGCGCTATCGGAGACGCATCGGCGCTATTCGCGCATGGTCAATGTCCGCGAAGACTGGCGGGGCTATTTATGGCAAGGGCGGTTTGCCTCCTGCCCCATGGACGAGGCGCATACAATGGCTGCCGCCCGGTATATCGAGCTTAACCCGGTGCGCGCACGCCTTGTGAGTGACCCTGGCGATTGGCCTTGGTCGAGTGCCGGCGCGCATCTAACCGGCAAGCCCGATGGTTTGACTCAGATCGCCGCCCTTGGCATCGCGCCGGCGGACTGGGCCGCGTTTCTGTCTGCCGGGTTGGATGAC
The DNA here is from genome assembly GCA_903931835.1 of uncultured Elstera sp. Classification (GTDB taxonomy): domain Bacteria; phylum Pseudomonadota; class Alphaproteobacteria; order Elsterales; family Elsteraceae; genus CAIZEE01. The sequence continues at coordinate 294 of CAIZEE010000035.1, read as the reverse complement.
CAAACCCTGGAGGCGATCAGACGGGGTGAGCGGACGGGTCGTCCATTGGGCGACGCGGCCTTTATCGGTAAGCTTGAAGCTCTTACCGGGCGGGCGCTTGCGCGTCAGAAGCCGGGGCCTAAGCGGAAGGTCGAGCTGGATGGTCAGAGTTCTGGGAGATAGGTATAGTGTCCCTATAATTACGAATTACCCAGACTATTTGAAATAGAACCTCACCGCTTCGCCTCAATCGCGTCCCAGATCTTCGCCTCCAGCACGACAGTGTCGAAGCGGTTGATTTCTTGCAATCCGGTG
>CAIZEE010000034.1 GCA_903931835.1 uncultured Elstera sp. | reverse complement strand
GCCCGCATGGCGGGATTTGCCACCGCGATGGATCAGGAACTGGAGCAGTTGCGCCATGACGCAGCGCTCGGCGTCGTGCCGCCGGATTTCGTAATCGACCGGACGCTGGTCCAGATGCAGGCGTTCCTCGATACGCCGATTGATCAGGCTGTCCTCGTCACCTCGATCACGCGCCGCGCCCGGGAAAAGGGGCTGGCCGCTGATTATGGCGACCGGGCGGCGACCCTCTATACCGACAAGATCATTCCAGCCCTGGCGCGCCAGGCGGAATCTCTGAAGGCCTTGCGCCGGTCATCGGTGCACGATGCCGGGATCGGCAGCCGGCCGAAGGGCGCCGATTTCTATCGCATCGCGCTGAAGCAATACACGACATCCACCCTGTCGCCCGAGGAGATCCACAAGATCGGGCTGGAGCTGGTGGCGCGCTTTACCGCCGAGCTCGACACGCGGCTGAAGGCTGAGGGCATCACGAAAGGCACGGTCGGCGAAAGGCTGGCGGCTCTCGCCGTCGATCCCACCTATTTCTACGCCGATACCGACGAGGCGAAGGACCAGCTGGTCGCCGATCTCAATGCCAAGGTCCAAATCGTGCAGGCTAAACTGCCGGAATATTTCGGCACGCTGCCCAAGGCCAAGGTCGAAATCCGCCGGGTGCCGAAGCAGACCGAGGCTGGAGCACCCGAGGGGTATTACCAGCCAGGCTCGCTCGACGGCGCCAGGCCCGGCGGCTACTACATCAATCTGCGCGATGTGACGGAGCTGCCGAAATGGCGGCTGCCGACGCTGACCTTCCATGAGTCGATCCCAGGTCATCACTTGCAGATCACCCTGTCGAACGAGGTGAAAAACATGCCGCTGATCCGGCAGATGACCTGGTTCTCGGGTTACGGCGAGGGCTGGGCGCATTATTCGGAGCAATTGGCGGTCGAGATGGGGCTGTATGAGCATGATCCGCTGGGCTATGTCGGCCAATTGCACGGGGCGTTGTGGCGGGCCGTCCGGCTGGTCGTCGATACCGGCATGCATGCGCAAGGGTGGAGCCGCGAGAAGGCAACCGCCTATTACTGTGCCGCCATGGGCGACAAGGAGTCGGCCGCGCTGACCGAGATCGAGCGCTATTGCATATGGCCAGGCCAAGCCTGCGCCTACATGATCGGCAAGGTCACGTGGCTGAAGCTGCGCGACCAGGCGAAGGCGGCCTTGGGCTATAAATTCGACATCCGCAAATTCCACGATGCCGGATTGTTAAATGGCGCGGTTCCACTCGCCGTTTTGGAAAAAGTCATCGGCGATTATATCGCCGTCTCCAAGGCTTAATTCGGCGATAGGGGATTGATTGCCAAGACAAATCCGGATTTAAGTCAGGAGAAACCGGAATAACCGGCTACCCACAAAAAGGGTACTGACGCGAGGGGTGACGCTGATGATCTGGCAACAGACTTATGATCCGCTGGGCAATCCATGGCTGTCGACATTGGTCGCGGCGGTGCCGGTCATAACCTTGCTTGGATCGCTCGGCCTGCTGCGTCTGGCAGCACATTGGGCCGCTTTGCTCGGCCTGTTCATGTCGCTGGTCGTCGCGATTGTGATCTTCGGCATGCCGGCGACCACCGCCATATCGACCTCGCTCTATGGCGCCGCGTTCGGGCTGATGCCGATCGGCTGGATCATCCTCAACATCATCTTCCTATACCGCCTGACGCTCGATCAGGGATTGTTTGAGGTGCTGCAGGACAGTATCGCCGGCATCACCCAGGACCGGCGGCTGCAATTGCTCCTGATCGCCTTCTGTTTCGGCGCATTCTTCGAGGGGGCTTCGGGCTTCGGCACGCCGGTCGCGGTGACCGGCGCCATTCTGATCGGGCTCGGATTTCCGCCGATTCTGGCATCCGGCCTGTCGCTGATCGCCAATACCGCACCGGTCGCGTTCGGCGCGCTGGCAGCACCCATTCTGGGCCTGCAATCGGTGACCGGGCTCGATCTGCAGGACCTTTCCTCCATGATCGGCCGCCAATTGCCGTTCTTCTCGCTGATCGTGCCGTTCTGGCTGATCACGGTCTTTGCCGGATGGCGCGGCATGCTGCAGGTCTGGCCGGCCATATTGGTCGCAGCCGTCAGCTTCGCGGTGCCGCAATTTATCGTGTCCAATTTCTATGGGCCGACGCTGGTCGACGTCGTGTCCTCATTGATCTCGATGGCGGCTCTGGTCGGCTTTCTGAAATTCTGGCAGCCAAAGGAATTATGGCTGGCCGTCACGCGCAAGGGCGATCCCAATGCGGGCGACGCGCCGCCGGCTGTAACCCCGCCCAAACATCCGCTGACGCTGCTGGTCCGCGCCTGGACGCCCTGGGTCATCCTGACCGTGTTCGTCTTTGTCTGGGGCCTGCCCGACGTCAAGAACTGGATCGACAAGCAGACCCTGCTCGCCTTCCCCTGGCCGGAACTGCACAACGTCGTGCAGCGCATGCCGCCGGTGGTCGCCAAGGTGACGCAGGAAGCGGCGATGTACCGCTTCAACTGGCTGTCGATGACCGGATCCGGCATCGCCATCGCCTCGCTCATCGCCGGCATCGTTATGGGCCTGACACCCTGGCGCCTCATCGTGATCTATGGCCAGACGTTGAACCTCGTCAAATTCTCGCTGGTGACGATCGCGGCCATGATGTCGATCGGTTTCATCACCCGATATTCAGGCCTTGATGCGACGCTGGGCCTCGCCTTCGCGCAAACCGGCGTGCTCTATCCCTTCTTTGGGACACTGCTGGGGTGGCTTGGTGTCGCGCTCACCGGGTCGGACACTTCGTCCAACGTGCTGTTCGGCAGTTTGCAGAAGATCAGCTCTCAGCAGCTCGGCCTCAACCCAATCCTGATGGCGTCGGCCAATAGCTCGGGCGGCGTGATGGGCAAGATGATCGACGCGCAAAGCATCGTCGTCGCCGCCACGGCGACGCGCTGCTATGGGCGGGAGAGCGAGATTTTGCGCTTCGTCTTCTTCCATTCGATCGCGCTTGCCTGCCTGGTCGGCGTGCTCGTCTTCCTGCAGGCCTATGTCTATCCGTTCACGCTGATGGTGGTCGGCGGCTGATCCTCCCCTCTCCGCCCCGTTGGGGCGGAGAGTCGGGTGAGGGGGGGTCGGTCGGCGATCGAACGCTGGTCGCACGATGCTCAAAGCCCCCCACCTCACCCAGCCTCTCCGCCCCCCGGGGGGGCGGAGAGGGGCTCATTCTTGCGGGCTTTATGCTAGAAACGCGCTATATTGCAGTTGCGAAGAAACAGCTGACGAGAAGGCGACGAAGCGATGAAAGCGATCCCGGGTGTCACCCTGACAGGCGAGCTGAAGCCAGGATATG
>CAIZEE010000033.1 GCA_903931835.1 uncultured Elstera sp. | reverse complement strand
GTTCTGATGAACGCCATTCCGGCCCAGGTCGCTGGTGTCGAGCGTATCGCGATGGTGGTGCCGACGCCGGACGACGTGTTGAGCCCGCTGGTGCTGGCCGCCGCCAAGCGCGCCGGCGTGACAGAGATTTACCGGATTGGTGGCGCGCAGGCGGTGGCGGCACTGGCGTTTGGCACCGAGACGATCGGCCGGGTCGACAAGATCGTCGGCCCCGGCAACGCCTATGTCGCGGCGGCCAAGCGGCTGGTCTATGGCACCGTCGGCATCGATTCGATTGCCGGGCCTTCGGAAATCCTGGTGGTTGCGGATGGCGCCAATGATCCGTCCTGGATCGCCGCCGATTTGTTGAGCCAGGCGGAGCATGACACCAGCGCGCAATCGATCCTGATTACCGACGATCCCGGCTTTGCCGACCGGGTTGTTGATGCGGTCGAAGGCCATTTGGCCCTGCTGCCGCGGCGGGAGATCGCGGCGGAAAGCTGGGCCAACTACGGGGCGGTTATTCTCGTCGCGGATCTGGCCGACGCGCCGGAATTGGTCGATCGTCTGGCGCCTGAGCATCTGGAGCTTGCGGTCGAAGAACCGCTGGCACTGGCGGATCGCATCCGTCACGCCGGCGCCATCTTCCTTGGCCGCTATACGCCGGAAGCGGTCGGCGACTACGTGGCGGGGCCGAACCATGTCCTGCCGACCGCACGCACCGCGCGCTTCTCCTCCGGCCTTGGCGTCCTCGATTTCATGAAACGCACGACCCTGGTCGGATGCAATGCGGCCTCGCTCGGTGAACTTGCGCCCGCCGCGATTGCCTTGGCGGAGGCGGAGGGTTTGTCGGCGCACGCTTTGTCTCTGGTGCTTCGAACGAATTTGCGGCCGCCGGGGTCATAGAGGCCGGCATGGTCGATCAGGGTGCGAACGCGCCAAGGCGCATCGTCAAGCTGACCCTTGACGAACACACCGTGATCCGCCGCTCGCAGGAGGTTGAGCAGGAACGCGCGGTCGCGATCTTCGACCTGATTGAGGAAAACTACTTCTCGCCGGTCGGCATTGACGGCGGCCCGTTCGTCCTCCTGCTGAAAATCGAAGACAATCGGCTGATCTTTGAGGTTCAGAGCGAGGCTGGCGACGATCTGCTGCGCGTGCAACTGGCGCTGGCTGGCTTTCGCGGCATCGTGAAGGACTATTTCATGATCTGCGACAGCTATTATTCGGCGATTAAGACAGCGACGCGCAGCCAGATTGAGGCGGTCGATATGGCGAGACGCGGCCTGCATAACGATGGCTCGGTCATGTTGCGCGAAAGACTGGCGGGTCAGATTGAGATCGACCACAACACCGCAAGGCGGCTGTTCACCCTGATTTGCGTCCTGCATATCCGGGGCGGCAAGTGAGCCTGCTGCCGCAGAGCGTCCTGTTCGTCTGCACGAATAACGTCATCCGGTCGCCCATGGCCGAAGCCCTGGTCAAGCATTATCACGCTAAGCGCATCTATGCCCGGTCGATCGGCATGCGCGCGGGCGAGCCGGACGGGTTCGCCATTGAGGTGATGAACGAGATCGGCATCGACATGTCGCATCATCGCCCGGCCTCGCTCGATACGCTCGATGATACCAGTTTCGATCTGGTGGTGACCCTGTCGCCGGAGGCGCATAGCCGCATCCTGCGCCTGACCAGTACCTATGCGACCGATGTCGAATATTGGCCGAGCGAAGATCCATCGGTGGTCGAGGGCTCGCGCGAGCAGCGGCTTGACGCCTATCGCACGCTGCGCGACAGGCTGGTGGCACGCGTCGGGCAACGTCTGCCGGTGCGCGGTTCGCTGTCGATTTGACGGTGTGACTGCGTCGAAACTCTTGACCTCGGCGGGCTTAAGCGTCACCTACACGGCAGATTCGCCAACTTAGGAGCTTAAATGCCCAAAGAAGATGTCATCGAGTTCTCCGGCACGGTCAGCGAGTTGCTGCCCAACGCCATGTTCCGCGTGAAGCTCGATAATGAACATGAGGTGCTCGCGCACACCTCCGGCAAGATGCGCAAGAACCGTATTCGCGTTCTGGCAGGCGACCGGGTCAACGTCGAAATGACCCCCTATGACCTGACCAAGGGCCGCATCACCTTCCGCTTCAAGTAGGTATCTTGCTCGGGCCGGCGTCATCTCTGGTCCTGGCATCCGCCTCACCACGCCGTCTGGATTTGCTGCGCCAGATCGGGCTGGAACCGGACGCGATCGACCCGCCTGACATCGACGAGACGCCCGGTCCCGCCGAATTGCCGGCCAAATACGCCGAACGCATGGCGCTCGCCAAAGCGGCGGCCGTAGCTGCCCGCCACGAAAACAGTTACGTCGTTGCCGCCGATACGGTGGTTGCCGTCGGCCGCCGGATTTTGCCCAAGGCGGACGATCTTGGCACTGCGTCGCGCTGCCTCGCCTTGCTGTCTGGAAGGCGGCATCGTGTCTATGGCGCCCTGTCCATTCACGCGCCGGGCGGTGCCACGCGTCTCCGCCTGATCCGCACCGATGTCGTCTTCAAAAGGCTGAGCGAGGCGGAGCTTAAGGATTATCTCGCACTCGGCGAATGGCGCGGTAAGGCCGGCGGCTATGCCATTCAGGGGCGGGCCGCCATCTTTGTGCGCCAGATTATCGGCTCCTATTCCAATGTCGTCGGCCTGTCCTTGCACGATCTGGCGATGGTATTGGACAGCCTCGGCTTTAAGCCCCAATCATGACCGAACGTCCCGATCACGGGCTGGCCATCAGCCTGTCGCCCGGCGAGGTCCGGGTGGCGTTGATCGAGCAGGGGCGCTTGAGCGTGTTCTGGCGCGACGATAATCGGTCGGCCTGTCGGATCGGTGATGTGTTTCGCGGCCGGATCACGGCGATAGACGCCAAGCTGGGGGGCGCATTCGTCGATATAGGCCAGGGCGAGACCGGCTTCATCGATGTGCCGGCACAGCCTAGCCTGTCCAAGGGCAGCTCGCTTCTGGTCCAGGTCGCCAATGACGCCGAGGACGGCAAACAACTAGGACTGCGTCGGCGCATTGAACTCGCCGGCCACGCGCTGACCCTGATACCGGGCGGTGCCGGGGTCGAGGTATCGCGCCGCATCGCCGATGCGCAAGCGCGCGCCGCCCTGAAAACACTGATCGGCGGGCTGGCGCGGCCGGGCGAAGGCTGGGTCGTGCGCACGGTGGCCGTCGGCACTCCGCCCGCACGGCTGAAGGCCGAGGCCGAGACATTGCGTCGGCAGGCGGCTCAGCTCAGCGCCGACGGGCAACCGGGGCTGGTGCGCGCCGAACCTGATCTGATGCTGCGCGCCCTACGCGATCTGGCGTCTCCCGAAATGGCCGAGATCGTGATCGACGACGGGGCTGCCTTCAGCCGAGCCCGTAATTTCGTGGCGACGGAACAGCCCGATTTGGCTGATCGTCTGCAGGTCTATCGCGGACCGGGCTTGTTCGAGGCCTGGGGGATTGATGCCGAGCTCGAAGCGGTGCTGGAGCGTCGCCACCCTCTGCCGGGCGGCGGCGTGCTCTCGATCGATCCGACGCCGACTTTGACCGCCATCGATGTCGACCGCGCCGGATCGCCGCAATCCCTGCGCTCGATCAATCTGGAGGCGGCGGAGCGGCTCGCGGAACTGATTCCCTTGCGCAATATCGGCGGGCTGGTCGTCATCGATTTCCTGCGTATGGCGACGTCGCAGGACCGGGCGATCGTGGCGCAACGTTTAACTGCCGCTCTGAAGGACGATCCCTTGCGCGCCCAAGTACTGGGCTTCACCCGCGCCGGGCTGTGCGAGGTCACGCGGCCCCGGTCCGGCCGCTCGCTCGAACGTGCCCTCCAGGCCCCGTGCGTGGTCTGCGCCGGCACCGGCCATGTCGGCGATGCCAGGGTACGGGGATTGGAGGCAATCCGCGCGATCATCGCCGCCTCTGCCGCCAATCCGACCATGGCGTTGATGATCGCCGCCGCCCCCGCCATCGCGCGCATGCTGATGGGCTCGCTGGCCGCCAGCCTGGATGAGGCGGAACGGTTGATCGGCCGGGCCATTCCGATCGTGCCTGAACCAAACCTGATGCCCGACCGCTTTGAGATCGGCCCCGATATGGACATGCTGTGATGACCGAACCGAAATGCCCGATCTGCTCCAAACCGCGCGTCGACGCCTTCAAGCCTTTTTGCTCTGGCCGCTGCCGCGATGTCGATCTGCACCGCTGGCTGTCGGAAAGCTACCGCGTCCCGGCCGGCTCCGCCGATGAGACCGATGATGAGGACCCGCCGCCGGCTGCCTGACCTCGTGCTGGACAGGGCCCACCGACTTGGCTATATACCGCACCTCGCGCTATGCCCGGGTAGCTCAGTTGGTAGAGCAGCGGACTGAAAATCCGCGTGTCGGTGGTTCAAATCCGCCCCCGGGCACCATTCCTTCATAAGACGGTGCGGCGCCGCTCACCATGCCCCATATCCGGGACGGATCGACAAGCTCACTGCCCGATACCAAATCGGACTTAGTAGAGCTTTGTGATCTTGAGAAGCGCTTGGTTACAGTTGCCAGCCAGATGGGCAATGCGGTCATTGTTGCCGCTGGTAGCAGCGCTACAGACTGGGCGGCTCTTGTGACGCCATTTGCCACACGATGCCAGGTGGTAGTGCCGGACCAAGGCGAGACTGACCTCGCTGCGGCGCTCACCACGCGGACAATCAACCATGTTTTCCTACTGCGGCTGTCGGGAACGGCGGTAGCGTCTTACCTCGATGGCGTTGTGCCCCTTTTGGCGCATGGGCGGGTCGGCGTCATTTCGATCGCGGACATAGAGGTTCGGGCGGTTCTACCAGCGATCGCCGCACGACTGGTACCGGCTGACTATCATTTGTTTGCCATGTCCGACGATGGCAGCCAGATGGCGGAGCTCAGATCCTGGGTCGACGGACTTCACAGCACACGCTTCGTCGCGGTGCACCGGCGTTTGATCGCCCTGCTGCTTCACAACGATCATCGCGGGCTCGATCTGCACGCCCTTGTACAAGACTATGGCATTGACCTTGCCGGTCTCATTCATCTGGGTGCGTTCGACGGCGAGGAGGTCACGCTCTATCGCCAGATCGGTGAATTCCCAATCGTGCTGGTGGAGGCGAACCCGCAAATCTATCAGCGTCTGGCGGCCCGGATGACTGGGCAAGCCAATATCTTCACAGTGTCCGCCGCCATCTCAGACCACGATGGGCCGGTTCTGCTGCATCTTTGCAATGATGATGAATCCGGTTCGATTTTACCGCTCGACGGCATCGGGCAGGCGTTCCCCGGCACGGCCGAAATCGGCACTATTGAGGTCCAAGGCCGCAGCGTTGACAGTTTATTCGCAGATTTTCGTCGTGCCGGCCATCCCGCTGCTGTCGCCAACGTCCTCGTCTCAGACATCCAAGGCGCTGAATTACGAGCGTTACGGGGGGCCGAAACGACCCTTGGCCAGTTTGCTGCGGTCCTGCTCGAACTCAGCTTCGGTGAGCTCTATACCGGCTGCGCGCAGGTCGAAGAAATCGACGAGTTTCTGACCGAACGCGGCTTTCGGCGGGTAGCCATGGCCTCTGCCTGGCACCCAAGCTGGGCAGACGCGTTCTATGTGCCGGTGCCGAGAGTGCGATATCATTAACGGTTCAGTTTGAACCAATCAGACCCCGACGGCTCACGCTCGCCTCAGCGCCTCCAGGAACTCCGTGACCCGGCCATTCAGCAATTCCGCATCGCGCGACAGCCCGGCTGCGGCGGACAGGACGTCTGCGGCGGCCTGATCGGTCTGGCCGGCCATGAGGCGAACATCGCCGATCCGGCTGGTCACGTCGCGCGTGCTGTCCGATGCACCCTGGACATTGCGGGCGATTTCCATGGTTGCAGCCCCCTGTTCCTGCACGGCGCTGGCGATCGATTCGGTGATTGAGCGGATATGGCCGATGATTTCGGCGATACTGCCGACGCTGTCGACGGCGCCATGGGTCTTGTCCTGGATAGCGGCAACCTGCTTCTGAATTTCCTCAGTTGCCTTGGCGGTCTGGCCGGCCAGGTTCTTGACCTCATTCGCGACGACGGCGAAACCCTTGCCGGCCTCGCCCGCGCGGGCGGCCTCGATCGTTGCATTCAGCGCTAGCAGATTGGTCTGTGCCGCGATGGTGTTGATCAGCCCGACAACCTCGCCGATCCGCGTCGCAGCAGTCGCCAGATCGCCAATCGTGCTGCTGGTCGCCGCTGCCTCGGTCACCGCCTGCGACGCCACACCGGTCGCATCACGCACCTGACGGCTAATCTCGCTGATTGACGCGCTCAGTTCCTCTGCGGCCGAGGCGACTGTTTCGACGTTGCGCGCGGCATTCTGCGCGGCACCCTCGACATCGGCGGAGCTGTTCGTGGTTTGCGCCGCGTTGGCGGTCAGCGTGCGCGCCGATCCTTCCAGCCGGCGGGCGGAGTTTGAGACGGTGGCGACGACGCCGGTCGCGTCGCGGCGGAACCGTTCGGCACTTTCGCTGACCGCGATCGCGCGGCGCTCGGCAACCGCGCGGCTCTGCTCGGCGGCCTCGGTCAGCGCGCCGACGCGCAGCGTGTGCTGCCGGAAGACATCGGCTGCCTGCGCCAGCGCGCCAATTTCCGTCTTGTCATCGGTGAACGGCACACTCACTAGATTACCGTCTGCGAGCGCTAGCATGCAGTCGCGCACCGCACCGAACCCGGCGAACATCCGATTGAGGCCGATTATCGCCAGCGCTCCGATGATCAGGATCAGCGGTATGGTGGTGATCGCGATGCTGCGCATGATTGAATTGACCCAGGCATCGAAATTCGATTTCGGACCATAGGCGGAAACAACCAGGCCGTTATCGAGCGAGGTGGAATAGGCGTAGTAGACGCCCCCGCCCAGCGTGGCGATCCCATGCCCGGCGCCAGCGGCGAGGCCGCTGGGTTCGGTATCCGACGCGCCCACTACCGATCCGGATTTGCGGAAGACGACGATGGCACCGGTCAGATCGGCAATTTGATGCGCCAGTTTGGCGTCGGCTTCGTGATCCGACGCGGCGAATTTGGCGATGGCGGCGACCCCCTCCAGCCTGCTGCCGACCTCGCTTGCGAACTGGTCGGTCAGATCATGCGAGACGATCGCGGCAATTGCGCCCGCTAGTAGAATCAGCGCGCCGATGACGGTCATCAGCAATCGATTGCGCAGCGAGTTCCGCATCCCTGTCCCCCCGGTTACGGTCCATTATCGGACCGTGTCATGATACGGAATTCTATCGAGAAACTGTTAAGGTTACGCAGCTCACGGTGGTCCCGCCATCGTGACGTCCGGTTACACCCTGGGGTACCTAGGGGCGATCGCGTAGTTCAACTGTACCAACACGATGAAGCCGATGCTCCAATAGGTGTTCAGGATGACTGACAGCAGGGCGCCGAAGGCATAAAGCGATTGGGCGATCAGGATGCGGTATTCGACCGCCGGCAGGGTGCCGCGCGGTATGTCGGGTTTCAGCAAATTCGCACCGACCGCATAGCGCCAGGTGGCAAGCAGGAGCAGACCGAGCAGCAGGATATTGAGCCAGTAGACCGCGAGCGCTGCTCTAAAGGTGATGAACTCCGCCATCAGCCCGGTTGAAAACGGCGTCAAGGTAACGGCGAACAGAAACGCCAGATTGAGCCAGGTGAAGTGCCGGTCAGACCGGTCCATCTGGTTCAACTGCGTTTGTTGGCCGACCCAGAAGATGCCAAGTGTGATGAAGCTCAACAGATAGACAAGCAGGCGGGGAGCCAGATCGAGTAGGGCGTGCCAGAGCGCCGCCTCACCAGCGATTGCCTCGGCCGCCGGCGCCTTGAGATCGAGCAGCAGCAACGTCATGCCAACCGCGAACACGCCATCGCTGAGCGCTGCCAGACGCTCCAGATTCTGGCCGGCAATCTGGTTATAGTGACTCACGGACGGATGCTGCTCAGGATCGGTTGATGGATGCTAGACGGTCGGCCAATTCGGGGTATCTGCTCGCGGCAGTTGACCCAAAGCGGCGCTTAAGTCTAGGTGAAGTATCAGACGTTAACTCGCATCGGAACGCAAGCTCATGATCCACCGTCCGCTTTGCCGCACGCTCACCGCTTTTGCGCTGATTTTGGCCATTACTCTGCCCGCTGCTGCGGTCGAAGGCGGCATCGATCTGGCCGGCATGGATACGAGCGTGGCGCCAGGGGATAATTTCTTCCTCTATACCAATGGCGGTTGGATCAGGAACACCGAGATACCGGCCGACCGTTCGAATTACGGTACGGGCGCCATCCTCAGCGAGCAGATCGAGACGGAGGTAGCCGAGCTGATCAAGGGAGCCGCCGATGCCGCCTCGTCCGATGTCGAGACGCGGAAAGTAGGCGATGCCTTTGCTGCCTTCATGGATGAGGCAACGATTGAGGCGAAGGGCATTGACCCGCTGAAACGCGGCCTGAAGCAGATCAAGGCTATTGCCGACAAGAAGGCGTTGGCGGGTTATCTCGGATCCACTCTGCGCGTCGATGTCGATGTGCTGAACAGCACGAACCTGCACACTGACAATTTCCTCGGGCTTTGGATCGCCGCCGATCTCGACCAGCCAATCCGCTATCTGCCGTTCGTGTTGCAGGGGGGGCTGTCGCTCCCCGACCGCGAGTATTACCTCGATCAATCGGCGCGGATGACCGATATCCGTGAGAAGTACAAGGCGCATATCGTCAAGATGTTGGACCTGGCGGGGATCGAGGACAGTGCGGCCAAAGCCCAGCGCATCATCGATTTGGAAACCAAGATCGCCAAACTGCATATCAGCCGGGCCGATTCCGAGGATGCGGAGAAGGGCGACAATCATTGGTCGCGCGACACCTTCGTCGAGAAGGCTCCCGGTCTTGATTGGGCGGCTCTATGGGAAGCAGCCGGCCTGTCCGATCAATGGGATTATGTCGTCTGGCAGCCCTCGGCCTTGATCGGCGAAGCCTCATTGGTCGGGCTTGAATCGCTCGATAGCTGGAAGGACTATCTCGCCTATCACTACATCGACAGCAATTCCTATCTGCTGCCCAAGGCGTTTGCCGATGAACGCTTTGCCTTTTACGGCCATGTGCTGAGCGGCACGCCGCAGCAGCGCCCCCGTTGGAAGCGCGCGATCACGGTGACGGATACCGAGTTGGGCGAGGCCGTTGGCAAGCTCTATGTCGCCAAATACTTCCCGCCCGAATCGAAGGCGGCCGTTCAGGCGATCGTCGCCAATCTGATTGAGGCCTTTGGCAAGCGCATCGACCATTTGGACTGGATGAGTCCGGAAACCAAGGGAAAGGCGAAGGCCAAACTGGCGACGCTGAAGGTCGGCGTCGGTTACCCCGATCACTGGGTCATCTATGACGGCCTGACCATTCTCAAAGACGATGCGTTCGGCAATGCGCAGCGCGCCAGCCAGTTTGACACGCAGCGGAAATTGGCTCGGCTGAAACAGCCGGTCGATCGGGACGAATGGGTGATGAACCCGCAACTGGTCAATGCGGTCAATCTGCCAGTACTGAACGCGCTGAATTTCCCCGCCGCCATTCTGCAACCGCCCTATTTCGATCCAGCCCAATCGGATGCCGCGAATTACGGATCGATCGGCGCTATCATCGGCCACGAGATCAGCCATAGCTTTGACAGCCAGGGCGCCTTGTTCGACGCATCCGGCCGGTTGAAAAACTGGTGGACCGACGCGGATTTGGCGCATTTCAAGGCGTCTTCGGTGCAATTGGTCAAGCAGTTCAACGCCTACAAGCCGTTTCCCGACCTCGCCATCAACGGCCAGCAGACGGTCGACGAAAACATCGCCGATCTGGCCGGGCTGTCGGTCGCCTATGACGGCTATCGCCAGTCGCTCGGTGGCAAGGAGGCGGCCAAGGTCGACGGCATGACCGGTGACCAGCAATCCTTCCTGGCCTTTGCCCATAGCTGGCGCACCAAGATGCGCGAGCCGGCCCTGCGCCAGCGTGTGCTGACCGACGGCCACGCTCCGGGGCAATACCGGGCATTGACGGTGAGGAACCTAGACCCCTGGTATGCCGCGTTCGACGTGAAGCCCAACCAGGAACTTTATCTGTCGCCCAGGGAACGGGTCAGGATTTGGTAGGGGAACAGCTTCTGCGTGTATTTGTGCTTGCTAATTAACCGATTTGGTGGAGATTGGCAGCATGACATTGGTGAGCAAATCCATTGCAATCGATGGTTTTTGACTGGAGCAATTTGTGGCGCGACGGGGCGGCGAAATCATCAGGCGACTGCTCGGATCAACCGCCGTCCTGGCTGCGGCCGGGATCGTTGTTCCCGCCTGTGCTTCACCGCAGCAGCCGACCGTCATTAACGGTCAATCCTCGATCATCCAATCCGGCCAAACGACGATCATCCATCAGGGCACTGAGCGCTCGACGATCAACTGGCAAAGTTTCTCCCTGGGCACCAATGAAAAGGTCATCTTTGAGCAGCCCAACACCGCCGCGATCTCACTCGATCGCGTGATTGGCGGCGGCGCCTCGGTCATTGCCGGCGATATCACCGCCAACGGGCAGGTGATCCTGATAAATCCGAATGGCGTGCTCTTCACAAAATCGGCAGAGGTCAATCTGTCGGGTCTGATTGCCACGACCTCGAACATTGCCGATAGCGATTTTAAGGCCGGTAAGCTGGATTTCAGTGTGGCCTCACCCAATTCCGCGATGGTCATCAACCAGGGTACGATCAACGTCGCGACCGGCGGCTACGCGGTCTTATCAGCGGCGGCGGTTGCGAATACCGGCGTCATCCGGGCGAGGCTCGGCAGCGTCGTGCTGGCGGGCGCTACGGAGTTCACGGTGGATTTCGACGGCGACGGATTGCTGCAATACGCAGTGACGCGGGGCGATACCGTTTCGCCTCACACCCAGACGCTGGTCGAGCAGTCGGGAACGATTGCGGCCGATGGCGGGCAGGTGCTGTTGACGGCCCGCGCGGCCCAGGGCGTCATCCAGCACGTGATCAATATGGACGGCATGACCGAAGCGAACGCGGTGACGCGCACCAGTAACGGCACGCTGGTTGTCGGCGCCGTGACTCTCGACGGCGGCAGTAATGGCTCCGTCCAGGTAACCGGCTCAATCCAGGCGACCAGCGCACGCGGTACGGGCGGCACGGTCGAGGTTCTGGGTGAGAATGTCTCGTTGACCGGCTCCGGCAATATCCAGGCCTGGGGGAATACTGGCGGCGGCACCGTTCTGTTTGGCGGCAACGCGCATGGCACGGGACCGCAAGCGGATGCCAAGACAGCTTATGTGGGTAGTCAAACCATGATCGCGGCCAACGCGACCACCAAAGGTAATGGCGGCAAGGTGGTGGTGTGGAGCAATAACGCGACCGGATTCGCGGGCTTCATCAATGTTGAAGGCGGGGCCGCGGGCGGCAATGGCGGGTTTGTCGAGACGTCGGGCAAGGCCTATCTGCAGGCGACCGGCATCGTTGATGCTAAGGCGCGATCCGGTAAGCCCGGGCAATGGTTGCTTGATCCGACTGCTGTCACGATTAATGACGACCCAAGCAGCACTGGGACGTTTGATGCGAAGCTAGGCGTTTTTACTCCTGCAGGAGACCAGGCGACGATTAATGCTGGGGAGATTCTGGCGGCGTTGGATGCCGGTACAAGTGTCCTCATAACGACAGCTTCGCCGGGCAAGGGGACAGATAGCATCACTATCGACAGCCCCCTGCAAATGATCGGAGTTTCGTCGACGACGACCGCTGTTCTCCAGCTTACAAGTAGCCCGTTAGGTAGCATTACTGTGAATGCGCCTATCGGGGTAACCACGGGCAGTTTGACCCTTCTCCTTCAGGCAGGAAAGATCACCTTCAATACTAATTTTGGTCCGATCACTGGCAGCTTGGTTGTCGATGCTACTTCGGGGATCCAACTTCCCTCCCAACCTACTGTAGGCCCAACCATCGGTGTCTGCGTTACCGATCTGTCAGGATGCAATTCTGGTTCCGGTGTCATTTCCGGTTCCGGTGTTATTTCCGCCGGCGGTGGAGGGACAAACGCATTTACCGGTTCGAACCTTGGGTTCCAGTCCTTCAACCAATGTGAAATCGGTTCCGCCTGCACGTCCGGTTTTATGTCCCTGTTCGCGCGGACGACGGTCGATACTATCAGCCAAGTTGCCGCTACAGCGCCGGGCGCGTTGCCATTGGTGTTGCCGTCCGATCGCGTCGACGTGACGCTCGTGGCACCTTCTAGCGCGGAAACGCCCTTGTCTAACGCACAGCGCGTTACGCTGATCCCCGGCTTGTTGACTGATCTCACCCAGCCTGCCCGCGACGAGAACTGATTTTTCGGCGTTAGCGCCGCGCCCCCGCCAATCCGAAACTCGGCAGCCACCCTGCCAACCGCCCGAACCCCTTGCGCTGTACCCGTCCGCTGACGCGGAAACTATGCGCCTCGAACTCCGGCGCGTTCTCGTCATGGGCGAGGAGTTGCAGTTCGCAGACGAAGATGGCGCCACGCTCAATTCGGCTGAGATCGATTGCAACCGGCAGAGCTTTGGTGTCGGTGATTTCCCAGGTCTTCACCGGGTCGCCGTTCAGCATCACGGTGAAGCGGGCAGGCCTGGCGGGGGACGCGGTGGTTGCGGCGATCTTGAAGTATAGACGATCGGCTTGGCGGGTCAGGAACCAGCGGGCGCGGCGATAGGCGGTGCGCGACCGGCGCCATAGCCGGGGCGCCTGCCAGCCATTCAGCAATTCCCATTTCGACTGCGTGTTGCCGGGAAAGCGAAGATCGACGAGCGCCTGGGGGATCAGCGTGGTCAGGCGCTGAATTGCGGCCGGATAGTCAGCAAGCAGCGCGGCATACTCACCGGCGCCCAGTGATGCGGAGCCGAGGAGCGCTGGTGGCGGGTTAATCGGCTCCACGACGCGACAGCGCAACCCCATCGAGGCGGTGGCATCGCCTAACTCACGGTGGTCGCGACCGAAGTTCCACCAGTGATAGGGCACGATCCGGGTTAGCCTGCCATCCTGATCGCGGCAGAAATTGCTGGTCAGCACGCGGATGTCGAGCGCATCGCCAAACGGCAGCAGCGCTCGCTCAAACGCGCTGAAGGACGGGATCGATTCGTTGACGCCCAGCAGTACGGCGGTGTGCCGGTTGAAGATCGAGTATTCCAGATCCTGCGGGGTGTTGCGCGGCCGATAGGGATCGCCGGTGGTGATCAATATGCCGCCTGGCCGCAGCACGCGCAGCATCTCGGTCAGCGAGATTTGCACGTCGCGCATATGATGCAGGGCGGCATTACAGCAGACGATGTCGAAACTACCGGATTGGAAGGCAAGCGCGTGAGAGACCCCGCCAATCCAGCGTGCCTCCGGCACTTCCGCCTGTCCGCGCCGCACCAGTACCGGGTTATATTCAACCGCCGTAACGTCGGCACCCGCCACGACCAGGCGATAGGTATCGACGCCGGTGCCGGCACCGATATCGAGCACTTTGCGCCCCTTGAAATCGATGCCCTCGGCAAGGACGCGGAAACTCAGCCATTCGTCATAGCGGTTGGAGATCCAATGCGCCCGTGCCCAGGGGTCGGTATCCTGGGCGCGGAATTCGATGAGATCCGGGGCATTGTGGTAGCGCGTCAGCAGCGCCTCCATCCGCTCTATCCCCGCGCGGTCGGCATAGCGGTTGTCGCGGCGCGCGTTGGCTGCGATCTCGATCAGGCCGATCGCGTCCTCCGGCCCGAAGCTGGCGAGAAACGGCGCCCCCCATAAAACGTCGAAACCGGCGTGGCAGGCGGGGCAGAGGATCGCGTCCGTCTCGATCGCTGCGTCATTGGTCGGACGATGGTAGGCAAGCACGCCCAAGCCGCATCGCGGACAGCGCGTATCGTCAAGCACTGGGCGTCCCATGCCGTTCCCGTCCGAAATCAATGGTGATGCGCATGCGCCTTGGCAGCGCCGCCACAGCACGCCCTCGGTGCTGCGATCAGTTTATGCCGCCTGGCCGTCCAGACCAGATAGCCCGCCAGTGCCGCGAAGGCGAGATTGAGCCAGAATGTGTAGTCGATCGCGAATTGGGTAACTTCCACGCGGATGTTGTGATCTACCGGGGGCACCCAGCCCAAAGCATTGAACGCAACATCCATCACGATACCGGCGATCACCATGGTGGCGTAGAAGATCGCGGCGATATAGGCGGCCATCTTCCAGCCATAGTAACGCCGATAGACATCGACCAGCGGCAGCACAATCAGATCGGCGTAAAGGAATGCGAGGACGCCACCGAAACTGACCCCCGATCCCCACAACACCGCTGCCATCGGCACGTTGCCGATCGAGCAGACAAAGGAGATCACGGCGACCAGCGGGCCTAGCAGCGCATTGGCCGGCACCTGTACCCAGGACGGCGCGTTGGTGACGAACAGCGTCTGCCAGACGCCATCGGGCACGATGACGCTGAGCCCGCCAGCGATCAGGAAACCGAGCGCCAGATCGCGCCAGAGCATCTGAAAATCCATCACGAAATTCTGCGCCACCAGAATCCGTCCATTCGGATGGGTCAGCTTCTGCCAGAAGGTCTTGCCCGGGATAGTGACGTCGCTGTGATCACGCCCGGCCATGCCTTCCGGGTGATGACGCGCGGCCTCAACCAGTTTTTTTGGGTAGGTCGCGCGCACCAGCCCGGTCATCACGACGATCAGGACGACACCGCCCAGCCATTCGCCGAGCGTGAATTGCCAGCCCATCAGGAGGTAGAGCACGATACCAAGTTCGACCACCAGATTGGTTGATGCGAACAGAAAGGCGAGGGAGGGCGCAAGGGCAGCCCCTTTTTTGAACAAGGTGCGGCTGATCGAGGCGGAGGCATAGGAACAACTGGATGAACTAGCACCCAGAACCGTGGCAAGGGCGATCTGCTTGATGCCGTCCCGGCCCAGCGCCTGTTGCATCCGGTCCTTGGAGACGAAGGCCTGCAACGCGGCTGAGACGACAAAGCCGAAAACGAGGCTCCACGCGACCTTCCAGAACATCCCGAGCGCCATCAGCAGCGCCATTTCGATCGTATCCAGCATCGCCATCATCATTGCAGCCCGCACCAATCGGCGATGAACAGCGCAATCGTCTTGGTCACGCGCCTGACCGAGTCGAGATTGACGCGCTCGTCATAGCCATGAATATCCGACCCCTCCGGCCCATAGACCAGGCAGGGCGTGTCGCCGTATAGCATGAACACCCTGGCGTCGAGGTAGGCGGGTGCCGTCATGCATTCAAGCTCAGCATTATGCACCGCTTGGAAAGAGCGGGCGAGCGTCGCCTCGGCATCACTGCCTTCGGGCAGGACATAGCCTTCGGCAAAGAAACCGTTGATCTCGACCTCGGGTGGATTATTGGCGAGATAAAGATCGTTCGCAGCCGCCTTGGCGATGCAGTCTTTGACCTGTTCGAAGGCGGTTTTGGCGCTGATGCCCGGATAGATCGCGAGACGACCCTGGAAACGGCACCAGGCTGGCACGCTGGACGGCCAGTCGCCGCCCTCGATCTGGCCGATATTTAGATTGATCGGATGGTCCAGATGCTCGAAGTGGCGATGCTGCTCGTGCTCGGCATTAAGCTCGGCTTCCAATGCGCGCAGCGCACCGATCACCCGATATGCCGCGTCGATCGCGTTTGCCCCTTGCGCCATGCGCGCAGTGTGCGCGGGGTGGCCCGCGACCAGCACAGTGAACCAGAGCACGCCGGTGTTGGCGCGCACCAATTTGTCCAGCATCGGTTCCGGGATGAGTGCCGCATCGGCACGGTAGCCGCGCACCAGGCAGGACAAGGCGCCGTTACCGGTGCATTCCTCCTCGACGACCGATTGGAAATGGATCGGCGCTGCCGGCCTGAAACCGGCGCTGCGAATCGCGTCGAAGGCGAACAGATTGGCGACCAGCCCCGCCTTCATATCGGCGGCACCTCTGCCATACATCCAGCCATCCACGATATGCGGCTCGAACGGTGGATAGGCCCACCCCTTGAGCGGCCCGACCGGCACGACGTCGATATGGCCGTTGAGGATCAGCGATCGCCCATGCTGCGTCTCCGGACGATAAGAGCCAACCACGTTGAACGATTGGTCATAGCTGACCGTGACAGGTGAAAACCCTGGATGATGGCGGATGGCGTCGACATCGATCGCCCATTGATCGACTGCCAGGCCGCGTTCGCGCATCGCGTCGCCCATGAAATCCTGGGCGGTATGTTCGGCGCCGCGAACGCTTGGCAATCGCACCAAGTCACTCGTAAAGGCGATCTGCGCGTCGAATGCGTCGTCAACCGCTGCCTGAATGCGTCGTCTTACGTCGCCCATAATAGCCCAGTCACTTGTGTGTTGGCGCCCCTGCCCCCCAGAATAGAGCGACGGCGTTGATAAGCAAATTGCTGATATCCGTCCTTGCGGCGCACCGATTGCATCGTCTCAATAACAGCCGGGCGATAGAACAGCCAAAAACGGCGACGGGTGAGTGAATGATCGAGCTGGAGCGAGTTTCAAAACGCTTTGCCACCTCGGCCCAGGGCGGCGATGGATGGATACATGCGTTGTCGGAGGTCAGTTTCGGCATCGCCGGAGCCGAGTTCTTCACCCTGCTTGGTCCGTCCGGCTGCGGCAAGACCACGTTGCTGCGCTTGATGGGCGGTTTCGATACGCCG